>NZ_JBEXTX010000261.1:0-1004 GCF_040614175.1 Amycolatopsis sp. NPDC006131 | reverse complement strand
GTCGAGCTGCGCGACGATGGCTGCGCGGCGCTGGGCCAGCTGGTTGACCTGCTGGGCGGCCGCCTTTCGCCGCGCGGTACGTGGCGCGTCCACGTCCTCGATGCGGTGCTCGACCTCGTCGTCGGTTGGCATGGTTGGTCTCCCTTCGTCATGGCTCGATGGCCGTGATTCCGCGTTGCGGGTGGGCACTTCCCTGCCCGTGGACGGACAGCGAGGTGATCCCGACCAGTCCCAGTAGCTGGGTGGGCTGGGCGGCCGTGACGGTGACGGTGATCGTGTCGCCGGAGATCATGACCGTGCCGGCGGCTCCCTGCGCGGCCAGATGGGCTTGCGCGCGGGCGATGGCCTGGATGGGAAGCAGGCGCAGCGTGCCGTTGCTCCGGTAGGCCGCGAGGTCGATGGCCTGGGCTCCGGCGCGGGCTGCGGATTCGGCTTGCCCGTTCGCGCGCACCTTGGCGGCCAGGGCGAGCCCGCCGTCGAGGGTGAGGCCGGCCAGGGCGAGGATGGCGGAGACCAGCACGACGACGAAGGCGGAGACGCGTCCCTCGTCGGCTCGCCACCAGCTGATCCGGCTCCGAGGTGTCATGACGGCGTCCCGGTGTTCGTGGTGGAGCGCCACACGTCGATCGGCTCGTTCGCGGTGGCCGACAGCCGTTTGCCGCCCGGCACGCCGAGGATGAGGGCATCGCCGAAGTCGACGTCGCAGACGACGGTCACCGACACGGTGCCGCCGGGACGCAGACCGCCGGTCGAGGCGGTTGTGGAGAGGGACCGGCAGCTCACCCCAGCGTCGGCCAGGGCTGCGGCGGCGGTGGATTGGGCGGCAGCAGCCGCGGCGCTGGCGGTGCGTTCGATGCTCGCCGCGCGCGCGGCCTGATGCGCGGCGTCGTCGAGCCGGATCCGGGCATCCACGCCGCGGTGGATCACGACGCCGACGAACACCAGGAGCATGATCAGCAGCGGGACGACGAGGGTGATCTCGGAGGCGACCGACCCGTCGTCGG
>NZ_JBEXTX010000260.1:0-1005 GCF_040614175.1 Amycolatopsis sp. NPDC006131 | reverse complement strand
GGTCCCGTACTGCGAGCGCGCGGTCGCCAGGCCCTGTGACGCGGCGGCCTGGGCGATGTGCGTGGCGTGCGACCAGAGCGCGAACTGCACGATGACCAGCAGCACCAGCAACAGCAGGGGAGTGGCGATCACCAGCTCCGCGCTCACCGAACCGCGGTCGTCGCGGATCGCGCCGCGCACCTTCTTAGCGGCTTGACGGACTGCGCTCCGGGAGGCACGACGCCGCGTCCTACCTCGATGGGCGAATGACCTTGGGTCCGACGCGGCTACTACATGTGGTGGTCCCGGCGTGTCGTGGCCACAGGTTGTCGGAGGTGGCCGGTACAGTATCGAACTGTAGTGCGAATTTGGAGGGAGGTGATCAAGATGGCAGGAAAGAAGGGCTCCGGGAGCGGTGGTAAGTACCGCAGCGCCAAGACGGGGCGGTACGTGACCCGGAAACACGGCAAGGCCAACCCGGGCACGACGGTGAAGGAGTCCAAGTAGGGCGGCGCGGCCAGCAGACCGCCCCACTTGGGTGAGTAGGGCGGGGGCGTCGGAACCGGCGCCCCCGCTACGCGCCGGAGATGTTACCCGATCTGAACAGATCGCTGCCGCGTCACACGCTTGCCGATCGAGGTGCGGCATCGTCCGCGGCCGCTGTGCTGTGCCCATTGTCGGCTCCATGCGGGCGTCACATGTCGATGCTGTTGGCCTTGCTGGTGACCTTGGCGACGATGATCGCGAGCACCGCGATGGCGGCGACGACGAGCAGCGCGGTCACCAGCACCGTTTCGGTCGAGTAGCCGGCCTCCGGTTCGCGCCGCAGCATCTCCACACGAGCCCGTATGACGGTCCACAAGGTGTCCCACTGTGAGGGCATCAGATTCTCCTCTTCTCTGTAGGCTGTCAGAGTCCATTGAGGACTTGCACCAGCGCGGGGTAGGCGATGAAGGCGAGGAACCCGAGGAACAACGCCATGACCGGCAGCGACATCCGTTCGGTGGCGGCTTGGGCTTCGCCCTC
>NZ_JBEXTX010000259.1:0-1032 GCF_040614175.1 Amycolatopsis sp. NPDC006131 | reverse complement strand
GCGGACACGCTGTACCGGCCTCCGGTTTGGATACCCGATGGCCAGCAGCCGGGTGCGGCACAGCTGCCGTCGCCGGAGGAGCTGGCGCAGATGGCGCGGGGTCAGCTGCGGTTGCCCTCGCCGACGATCTCGGCGAACCCGGCGGGCGATCAGCTGGTGAACCTGCCGACGTGGATGTGGCTGTCGAGCGGCTGGGCTCCGGTGTCGGCGACCGCGTCGGTGCCCGGGGTTTCGGTGACCGCGACCGCGACACCGGGCTCGGTGACCTGGTCGATGGGGGACGGCTCCACGGTCGATTGCCGCGGTGCCGGCACGCCCTACGCCGCCGGTACCGACCCTGCGGCGCCGTCGCCGGATTGCGGTCACGTCTACCGGCGCTCGTCGGCGGAACAGCCGGGACAGGCGTTCGGCGTGACCGCGACCGTCCGGTGGACGGTCACCTGGTCCGGGGCGGGCCAGGGAGGGACCTTTCCCGAGATGACCACGACGAGCACCGCAAGCTTCCGGGTGGCGGAGTCTCAGGCGTTGAACAACGGCGGCGGCTGACCGGCCGCTCAGACGAACGAACTGACTCCGCTCGCGGCAGCGACGCGGCGCACTATCCCTTTGCCTCTTGGAGGTACCGGCGTGAGCACCAACACCACGACCCGTCCGGACGCAGCTCCGGACCGGTGGGTGAGCGACGGCAAGACCACCTCGCGCTTCCGCGGGGCCGGACGGCGCCGCAGTCTCCCGCACCTGTTGCTGGGTGTCCTGCTCGTTCTGGTCTGCGCGGGCGGTTTCGTGTTGTTCTCGCTCGATTCGGGTGAACGCCAGGCAGTGCTCGCGCTTGCCCGCGACGTCCCGGTCGGCCACACGCTGGTCCCGCAGGATCTGCGCCAGGTCAACGTCGCCCTCGATCCCGGTGTGGCCGCCGTCGACGTGGATGAGGCAGCCACGGTGCTGGGCAGGCCGATGGCGACGAGCTTGACGGCGGGGGCGTTGCTGACGCCGGGCTCGGTCGGCGCCGCGGCGGTGCCGGCCACCGGGCAG
>NZ_JBEXTX010000258.1:0-1061 GCF_040614175.1 Amycolatopsis sp. NPDC006131 | reverse complement strand
GCAGCCTTCCAGCCCCGGATACGCGAGCTACTGGTGTTCTTGGCCGTGCATCCCGACGGCGTCAGCCGCGAAGCGCTCGTCGCCGCACTGTGGCCAGCCAGCCCACCCGAGAAGACCACCAACGCGCTGAACACCAGCCTCACCCGCCTCCGCCGCGCTCTCACCACCGCGACCGAAGGTGCGCTGTCCGATGTGGTCCTCACCGGCGAGGGACGCTACCGCCTCAAACCTGACCTCGTCGACGTCGACTACCACCACTTCGCCGCCGCAGTCTCGCAACGCCGCGCCGCGGCGAACCAGCACGACCGGATCGCCGCCTACCGCCGCATCGTCGACAGCTACACCGGACCACTGGCGGACGGCCTCAGCACCGAGTGGATCGAAACAGCCCGCGAATCGATCCGTCGCGACGCCATCGACGCCGTGGCCGCGCTCGCACGCACACTCGTCGAGCACGACCCGCAGCAGACACTCGATCTGCTGGAGATCGCACGAGCCTTCGACCCCCACAACGAGCTGATCTACCGCGACATCATGCGGCTGCAGGAACGCCTGGGACAACTCGATGCCATCCCGCGCACGCTGACCCTGCTGACCACCCGACTCGCGGAGATCGACGACCGGCCCACACCGCAGGCGATCGCCTTGGCCGAACGGCTACGTCGCCGGCACGACGGCGCTGACGAATCGCTGGAAGACGAACGCGCCCGCGAGCGCAGGCGAGCCGGATAGGCACCCGGCCCGATGCCCCGTTGTCATCGCACCCGCGGGCGCTGATCGTCGTGGCGTTGTTCGTCGATTTCCGCACTGTGCTGCCGACTGTAGCCCTGCGCCTGGGCGAGCAACTCGGGATGATTGCGCGTCCATTCGATCAATGGCTCGACCAGCTCCAGTACCTCGGCGACGTCCGGGTTCAGCGAGTACTCCACCTCACGCGGAAAAGAGTTCTCACTGGTCTGACGGGAGATGATTCCCTGTTCACGCATCTTTTTCAGCGTGCGCGCCAGAATGCTATCGTGCAGGACGGGGTGTTTGTCTGTCCAATTCTCGTCGATGGAATA
>NZ_JBEXTX010000257.1:0-1061 GCF_040614175.1 Amycolatopsis sp. NPDC006131 | reverse complement strand
GCAGCCTTCCAGCCCCGGATACGCGAGCTACTGGTGTTCTTGGCCGTGCATCCCGACGGCGTCAGCCGCGAAGCGCTCGTCGCCGCACTGTGGCCGGCCAGCCCACCCGAGAAGACCACCAACGCGCTGAACACCAGCCTCACCCGTCTCCGCCGCGCTCTCACCACCGCGACCGAAGGTGCGCTGTCCGATGTGGTCCTCACTGGAGAGGGACGCTACCGCCTCAACCCTGACCTCGTCGACGTCGACTACCACCACTTCGCCGCCGCAGTCTCGCAACGCCGCGCCGCGGCGAACCAGCACGACCGGATCGCCGCCTACCGCCGCATCGTCGACAGCTACACGGGACCACTGGCGGACGGCCTCAGCACCGAGTGGATCGAAACAGCCCGCGAATCGATCCGTCGCGACGCCATCGACGCGGTGGCCGCGCTCGCCCGCACACTGGTCGAGCACGACCCGCAGCAGACACTCGATCTGCTGGAGATCGCACGAGCCTTCGACCCGCACAATGAGCTGATCTACCGCGACATCATGCGGCTGCAGGAACGCCTGGGACAACTCGATGCCATCCCGCGCACGCTGACCCTGCTGACCACCCGTCTCGCGGAGATCGACGACCGGCCCACACCGCAGGCGATCGCCTTGGCCGAACGGCTACGTCGCCGGCACGACGGCGCTGACGAATCGCTGGAAGACGAACGCGCCCGCGAGCGCAGGTGGGCCGGATAGGCACCCGGCCCGATGCCCCGTTGTCATCGCAGCCGCGGGCGCTGATCGTCGTGGCGTTGTTCGTCGATTTCCGCACTGTGCTGCCGGCTGTAGGCCTGCGCCTGGGCGAGCAACTCGGGATGTTTGCGCGTCCATTCGATCAATGGCTCGGCCAGCTCCAGCACCTCGGCGACGTCCGGGTTCAGCGAGTACTCGACCTCACGCGGAAAAGAGGTCTCACTGGTCTGACGGGAAATGATTCCCTGTTCACGCATCTTTTTCAGCGTGCGCGCCAGAATGCTATCGTGCAGGACGGGGTGTTTGTCTGTCCAATTCTCGTCGATGGAATA
>NZ_JBEXTX010000256.1:0-1078 GCF_040614175.1 Amycolatopsis sp. NPDC006131 | reverse complement strand
TTCTTCGGCAAGCCGAAGGTCCACGCCGGGGTCAAGGCCCCGTCGCAGGCCCTCACCGACGCGGTCATCCCGGGCGACCACGACAAGGACAACGCCTCCGAACAGTGACGGGCACGCCCAGAGCCTGAACCAATTCCCCTGTCCACGAGCAGCAACCGCCGCCTTAGAGCACCTCGCCGGGGTCCACGTCGTCTCAACTCTGGTGGAACGCGAGCACGATCTTGCCGATCGCGGCCCGGTCTTCGAGGCGGCGCAGTGCGGCACCGGCCTCGGTGAACGGCAGGACCTCCGGCTCGGGGACGACCAGCCGCCCGCGCTCCAGTAGCACTACCAGCTCCGTCCACTGTGTACCGGGATAGGTGGGTTCGCGGGCGGCGATCTCGCCCCAGCCGGCGCCCAGGACGGCGGTGTTGCGCAGCAGCAGGCGGTTCACCTTCGCCTCCGGGATGGCGCCCGCGGTGAAGCCGAGCACGACGAGCCGGCCCTCCGGCTTGAGGAGGCGCAGGCTCTCGGTGAACCGGTCGCCGCCGACCGGGTCCAGGACGACGTCCACGCCCCGCCCGGCGGTGAGGAACCGCACCTGGTCGGCCCAGTCCGCACCGCACACCACCTCGGTCGCACCGGCCGCCCGGGCGAACGCGACCTTCGAGCCGGAGCCCACCACGGCGATCGCGCGCAGGTCCAGTGCGCGGCACAAACCGAGAGCCGCGCTGCCCACCCCGCCCGCGGCGCCGTGCACCAGCACCGTCTCCCCCGGCCGCGCCCGGGCCCGCCGGACGAGCGCGCAGTGAGCCGTGAAGTGGTTGAGCGGCAACCCGGCCGCGGTGGCCAGCGGAATCCCGTCGGGCAGCGGGAACACCTTCGCCGGGTCCGCCGCGACCACCTCCTGCCAGGTGCCCTCCGCGATCACCGCCACCCGCTGGCCGGGGTGGAACCCGCTCAACTCCGGCGCCGACCGGACGATGCCCGCCGCCTCGGCGCCGGGCCCGAACGGCGGCGGCGACCGGACAGTGTACCGGCCTCCGGTCCAGTTCGCAATAACAAACTACAATAATACAAACAATAACATCGCAAACAC
>NZ_JBEXTX010000255.1:0-1095 GCF_040614175.1 Amycolatopsis sp. NPDC006131 | reverse complement strand
TCGTTGGACTGGAACTCGGTGACGACGGACGGGGTGCGGCCGGGGTGGATCAGGGGCCGGACGTTGTTGCCGAAGATCACCGTGGCCGTGTCGGCCGGGACCCGGGTGTGGCGGGCGGCGTGCGCGAGGATCCAAGCGGCCGAGGCGACGTGCTCACGGGCCCAGCGCATCGTTCCGGACACGTCGCATGCCACGCCGAGCCGCAGCGGTGGGGTGGGCGTCATGGTGCGGGTGATGCGGGTGAACGGTTCGGCGGTGGGCAGCGCTCCGGCGGCCCGCTGGGCGTCGGCGGCGAGGGCGCCGCGCATCCGCAACCGCCCGGGCGGAACCACCGAGGTCGTGCGGACCGCGCCCCGGTCGCGCACCCCGGCGCTGTCCAGCGCCCGGGCCAGCACGCGAGCGGCGGTGCGTTCCTCTGGCTTCGGTGGCCGTGTCCCGGCCAGGGCGGTGCGGCCGTCCCTGGGCCCGCCGAGCCGGAAGGTCTGCCGGGCAGCGCGTTCGGCCTCCTTGCGGGCGATGTTCTCGCGCGCGTGCGCGGCGGCGGCGCGGGTGGCGGGATCCTCCGGAGGTTTCTCGCGCGCCACGTTGGCGGCCACGGTGTCGAGCACGGTCGCGATGGCTTCCGCGATCGGGGACGGGCCGCTCGGTGGTGCCCCGGTGCCATTAGCCGGGTCACCGTTGGCCCCAGGGGACGGGGTGGGGTTGGCGGGGTCGGTGCCGAGAATGTCGCACCACTGCCGCCCGAGGTCGAGCATCGTCTGCCCGTCGTCGTCGGCCGTGCGCAGCGCACGCCGCCACACGATCCGCAACTCGTCCAGCTTGTCCCTGCCGAGCACGTCTTCGATCACGCGACCGACCGGCGCGACCTCGGCGTGGGTCAGCACTCCGGCGTCAGCCCGCCCGAGGAGCAGGGCAGCTGCGCGCGCGGCATCGGCGGGCGTCATCTGTGGCGCGGTGGCGGGATCGGCGTAGAGGTGCAAGTCGTCGGCGACCAGGTCCTTCGCGGCGGCCCTCAACCAGTGCCGGTCGTCGGGGCGGCGCCGGATCTGGGCGGCTTCCATGCGCGCTTCTTCCAGCAGCATGGCGGCGCGCTCG
>NZ_JBEXTX010000254.1:0-1108 GCF_040614175.1 Amycolatopsis sp. NPDC006131 | reverse complement strand
CTACCCCGCATCCGCTCCGAACGGCCCGCCTTCGAACTCCACTACCCGCACATGGTCCAGCGCTTCCGCGACGAAGCCCACATGACCCCATTCCAAAAACACCACGCCTCACCCGGCGAACTCGCCGCCGCCGCCACCCAACCCGACGACCAAGGCCCCGGCAACGACCCCCGTGGAAAGTAGGCCGTCGTGAACGCGGACGAGCAGCGGATCACCGAGATCGAGATGCGGTTCCGGGAGTCGGACCCGGATCTCGCGCGGCTGCTCGCCGCGCCCGGCCGGGGCGATCCGTTCCGGCGCCGCCGGGCCGCGCAACTGCTGACCGACCTGCTCACGGTCGCGGTGTTCGGCCTGAGCCTCCTCACCGGGGCGCTCCCGGTGATGACCCTCGCCGCGGTGCTGACCGCGACGGCGCTGTACCTGCACATCCGATGGCCCGCACAGCCACGGTGAGGAGACCGACATGGCAGCGTGGAACACGCCGACCCGGGGCGACGGCCTGATCACCCGGCAGACGAGCGCGGCGGCGGAGAACGCGGACCAGCGGTACCGCTTGGCCAAGGGCCTGCGCCATCAGATGAACAAGGTGTTCCCCAGCCACTGGTCCTTCCTGCTGGGCGAAGTGGCGCTCTACACCTTCATCCTGCTCATCATCTCCGGCGTGTACCTGACGTTGTTCTTCGATCCCTCCATGGAGGAGGTCGTCTACCAGGGCAGCTACCGGAATCTGCAGGGCGTGGAGATGTCCCGCGCGTTCCAGACCACTTTGGACATCTCGTTCGAGGTGCGCGGCGGTCTGTTCGTCCGCCAGCTGCACCATTGGGCCGCGCTGGTGTTCGTCGCGGCGATGATGATCCACATGTTCCGGATCTTCTTCACCGGAGCGTTCCGCAGGCCGCGCGAAGCCAACTGGGTCATCGGCGCGCTGCTGCTGATCCTGGGCATGTTCGAGGGCTTCTTCGGCTACTCGCTGCCGGACGACCTGCTCTCGGGCACCGGTATCCGCGCCACCCTGTCGGGCATCGTCCTGTCGCTCCCGGTGGTCGGCATCGGCGCGCCGCTCTCCTCCACGGCGCCCACGGCCTGCTGCACCGGCATCCGCTGCTTC
>NZ_JBEXTX010000253.1:0-1120 GCF_040614175.1 Amycolatopsis sp. NPDC006131 | reverse complement strand
CTAGTGTCGCGCGTCGTTAATCAGTTTACGGTGGTGAGCTTGCGATGATTGGTTCGTGCCGTCGTCGGGGTTGATGATCAGTGACGAGGATCGAGCGATCTTGGAGTCGTGGACGCGGTCCCGGTCGATCCGGGCGAGCCACGTCGAGAGGGCCAGGATCGTGCTCGCGGTGGCGGATGGGTACGGAACGTCGGGCACGGCTCGGCTGGTCGGGGTGTCGCGTCCGACTGTGATCAAGTGGCGCGATCGGTTCGCGGTGCATGGCTTGGCGGGGTTGGATGACGAGCCTCGTCCCGGGCGACCGAAGATCATTGACGATGCGGCGATCATCGCGGCTACGCTGGAGCCGCCGCCGGCGAAGCTGGCGGTGACGCACTGGTCGAGCCGGCTGCTGGGCCGGTTCCTCGGTGTTGGGGATGCCACCGTGGCCAGGGCATGGCGTAAGTATCACGTGCAGCCGTGGCGGCGGGAGACCTTCAAATTTTCCACCGACCCGGAACTGGAAGCCAAGGTCCGTGACGTAGTCGGGCTGTACCTGAACCCGCCCGAGAAGGCGCTGGTGCTGTGCGTGGACGAGAAGTCCCAGATTCAGGCGCTCAACCGCACCGCTCCGATGCTGCCACTGCGTCCCGGCCTGCCGGAGAAGGCCACGCACGACTACAAACGCAACGGGACGACGACCTTGTTCGCGGCACTGGAGATCGCGACCGGGAAGGTGACCGACCAGTGCTACGACCGGCACGGCAAGGCCGAGTTCCTTGCCTTCCTCAAGAAGGTGGCCAAGGCCTACCCCCGCCGCGAACTGCACGTCGTGCTGGACAATTACCACACCCACAAGCACGCCGACATCAACGTCTGGCTGGCCAGGAACCCGAGGATCACGCTGCACTTCACGCCCACCTCGGGCTCCTGGCTGAACCTGGTCGAGGTCTTCTTCGGCATCATCACCCGCCAGGCCATCCGGCGCGGATCCTTCGACAACGTCAAAGAACTCGTCACCGCGATCCGCGGCTTCATCGATGGCTGGAACGACCGCTGCCACCCGTTCACCTGGACCAAGACCGCCGACGAAATCCTGCCCCACGCCAGCCGTCAACGAACCTCGGACGCACGACACTAG
>NZ_JBEXTX010000252.1:0-1195 GCF_040614175.1 Amycolatopsis sp. NPDC006131 | reverse complement strand
CCGTAGACCAGGAACACGTCGAGGTCGGCCGACCTTGCGATCAGGTTCTTCGCGAAGGCTTCGGACACCGACTTCGAGTTGCCGCCGGCCTCGAAAGTCCGTTGTAACTCGTCTGGGGTGATGCCGGGGTAGGCCATCCAGATGCGGATGATCGACTCGAACTCGAAGTCGTCGATGGCGGCGCGAATGTTGTGCGGCAGGTGGTGCCGATCGATCCTTTTCATCGGTAGGTCCTTCCGCCACCACGAGGGTTGGGGTCGCCCGAGATGGTGAGCGTGTACACGGCCTCGGGTTCGGTAGCGAAGCAGATCTGCTGGTTGCCGGGGGTGACGATGCGCCAGTCGGATTGCCGGACGAAGTCGGCGCAGTAGTAGCTGCCGAGCAGGATTCCGTCCCGCGTGACCGTGCCGTATAGGGTTCGCTGTGCGTCGGCCGGGTCCGCGACGGCGGCGGTTATCACGCAGCCGTTCTCGGTGAAGGTGCGGATGACGATCTCCGTGGCGTGTTCGTCGTGGTGTTCCATGATGCTGATCTCCTTGTCATCGTTGGCGGGTTCTGGTGCGACGGTGATCCGGTACCGGGGGCAGCCCGGGGCGTGGGGGCGGCACGTGGTGAGGTTGATGACCGGGCGGCCGGTGAAGCGTTCGACGGCGGTGGTGACGGCCTGCGGGTGGGTCATGTCGCCGGTGGCCGGGAACGTGCATTCGGCCCACTGGTCTGGTCCGGTCGCGATCGAGACCTGGTAGCGGCCGTCGACTATCTCGCTGATCACGTACCACGTCCGGGTGTCCAGGGCGCCGGAGTGCTGGGGGGCGGTGTCCACGGGGCCTCCTTGTCTGGGGTTTCAGCGGGCGGCCCGCAGGGCGGCGGTGGCGGCGCGTCCGATGGCTTGCGCGGTGGCGGCGGGGTCGGTGAGCAGGTGGACGCGTGCCCCGTCGAGCGGGGTGTCGTGCTTGCTGGTGGTCAGCCACAGCCCTGCGCACCCGGCGGCGCGCAGGCGGTTGAGCCGCTTCTGTCCTTCGGCGCGAGGCTGGTCGCGGAAGTTGCCGTCGGAGACGATGACCAGCAGCCGGGCCGCGCCGGGTGTGGCCAGGCCGAGGGCGCCGTCGAGGGCGTCGATGGCGGTGGGGATGTCTTCCCAGTTGTCGTTGGACTGGAACTCGGTGACGACGGACGGGGTGCGGCCGGGGTGGAT
>NZ_JBEXTX010000251.1:0-1209 GCF_040614175.1 Amycolatopsis sp. NPDC006131 | reverse complement strand
GCCAAGCCCACCGGCGATCGCGGCGCCCGCCCACGGCGCGAGCGACATGGTGATCGTCAGCGGCGCGGACAGCAGCCCGGTGAGCCGTCCATAGTGGACCGGTCCCCAGCGGTCGGTAATGGCCGTGGCCTGCAGAAGGGTGAACACCCCACGAGCCATGCCCGCGACCACCGCGGCGATCACAAGCGCGGGCGCGGTGGTCAGCAGCCCCAGCACACCGGTCGTGGCCGCCACCGCGGCAAGGATGATCGCGGTGCGCACCCGGACACTGGTGTGCCGGGTGAAGGTCGTATAGCCGAGACGACCCAGCACCTGCCCAGCCCCGCCGAGACCGAGCGCGACGGCGGCCGCACCGGGACTGAGCCCGCGCTCGGTGAGCAACGGCACCAGGTTGATCACCACCGCGAACGCGGCGAACGCCGACAAGCTCAACGCCACCACCAGTGCCACGAAAGCGCCGCTCCGTGCGATACGTCCAGGGTCGGTGTGCTCGGCGTGCGCGGGGCCCTCGTGCGGTCCGGGATCGGGCCAGTGCCCCCGCAACCCCCACGCGTGGCCCGGAATCGTGACCACCGCCAGGATGGCGGCGAGGACGAGGTAGGTCTGCCGCCAGTCCAGGTGGGAGGCCAGCGCGGCAGTCAGCGGGGCGAACACCGTCGACGCGAGCCCCGCCGCCAGGGTGAGCACGGTCAAAGCGCCCATCCGGCGCGACCCGTACCAGCGGGTCAGCGCGGCGAACGCCGGCGGGTACAGCGTCGCGCCCATCGCCACCCCCGCCAGCAGCCACGCCGCGACGAACCAGGCAAGGTTCTGCGCGGTCGCGATCGCCACCACCGCCGGCACCGCGAGGATCGAGCCACCTGTCATCAGCCACCGGGGCCCGTGCCGGTCCAGCCACCGGCCCACCGGAATGCCGGCGAGCGCGGCGACCACCCGGTCGCCTTCGCGACGTCGGTGGCCAGCACGGGGAAGGCGTAGTACAGCACGCCCCAGCTGGTGATCTCGGTGACGCACAAGGTCACCAGGACCCGGCGCAGCCCGGCCTTCCGACAGGGACCCGGGCTGCGCGGAGGCACCGACCGTCACCGATCCGCTGAGGGGGCGGACAGCGAGATCAGCTCCGGCTCGGCCGGGGCTCCAGAATTGGGTCAAGCCGCGAGGGCTTTCAGGCGAGCAGCGACAAGGCCTGGTCGACGGCTTCGTCCAGGC
>NZ_JBEXTX010000250.1:0-1213 GCF_040614175.1 Amycolatopsis sp. NPDC006131 | reverse complement strand
AGACCGCCCGGTTGTACAACATGACCGACGACCCGGGCGTGAAGGAGATGCTGAAGTTCAACCTGGCCCGGGACACCGTGCACCAGAAGCAGTGGTTGCGCGCCATCGAAGAACTCCAGGCCGACGGCCTCGAATCGGACATCGCCCCCGGTGCCCTGCTCGACGAAGAGGACCAGACGCACAACAACACCATCTGGCACCTCTCCGATGGTCCCGACGGCAACAGGGGCGCCTGGTCCACCGGTGAAGACCGCATCGAGTACCTGATGGACCCCAAGCCACTCGGCGGCCCGGGCAGCGCACCCAAGCCCGACCCCGAGCTCTACGCCACCTACTCCGCGAACGGGTCCGGCAGCGGCTCGGCGGACACGGCGGAGCTCGCGGAGGGCGATGTGGAGACCTTCTACGCGGACGGGCGGTGGAAGAACCAGGTGGTCGGCAACAGCCGGGCCTCCAGCACGGGCGACACGAAGGCGGAGGCCCAGGCCGAGGGCCGGGAACTGGCCCGCAAGCGCGGGGTCACTCACGTGGTGCGCCGCAAGGACGGCGAGATCACGGAGCGCCACGACTACGGCCGCTGAGGCGCGGCTTTGTGCCGCGGGGCGGTGAGGTCGCGGAGTGGCGCGGCTGCTGCTGAAGACCGGTGCCCGCGGACGGGCACCTGCGTGGTGTCGGGCAATGATTTCTGCCGCGGCACATAGTGATTCCGCAAACCGTGTAGCCACGGTCGAAGGTAATTCGCGTCAGGACCACTCGGACGAGTGGTGGGAAGAGTGCGTTGCGAGCCTTGAATGGCTAGGTTTCTCGTCTCGTTCGAAGAATCATTTTCCGATGAAGGGGAAACTCAGTGTCGCGCACACTTCGTGCTGGTGTCATCGGTCTCGCGGCTGCGTCGGCGGTTCTGGCCGGGGCGGGCGCCGCCTCCGCGGGCGGGGTCTCCGCTCCGCAGCTCAAGGCCGTCGGCATGACGCTCAACGGCCTCGCGGGCAAGGCCGGCACCCCCGGCGTGCTCGAGCCCGTCACGGGCAAGCAGAGCGCCCTGTCCCCGCTCACCGGCGGCAACCCGCTGCGGCAGCTGACCGGCAAGCTGCCCATCGGCTGACCGATGTACTTCATCCTCGGCGGCTACGGCGGCGCGAACCGGCAGTACGCGGCGGTCAAGTTCTTCCTGTACTCCTTCCTCGGCGGTCTGATCATGCTGGCCTCGGCGATC
>NZ_JBEXTX010000249.1:0-1244 GCF_040614175.1 Amycolatopsis sp. NPDC006131 | reverse complement strand
CCGAGACACCGCGTCAAGGCGGGAAAGCGTGCCTTGACCCGGTGGCTCGGCAACCGATTGGGCTGGGGATCGGGTTGCGGGAGAGGGGTGGCTCGTGGGGTTTGTTGCGTTTCGTTGCCGGGTGGCCGTTGCGTTGTGCTGGTGCGTGCTTTGGCTTGTTCTCAGGTGCCGGCGGTGATGCCGGGGATGCCTTTCAGCTCACCCATCAGCATAGAGCTCACTTTGACCGGGTAGTCGTACAGCGCGAACGTCGTCTCGCGTTGCTTGCCCACCAGCTTCAAGCGGACGGGGGTGTCGCCGCGGTGGGCGAGCAGCGTCGACTTCAGCTCGCCGACCACACTCTTGTCCAAGCGCTCCGCGGTGCAGCGCAGCACGAGCGGGGGCTCATCCTCACCATTGCCGATCTCCGACAGGTCCAGCGGCACCAGTCCGCCGCCGAAGACGGACATCTTGTCTTCGCGCCAGTTGACCCGGCCCTTGACCAGGACGGCGTTGTCCTCGATGAGGTCGGCCTGGAACAGGGCGTAGGACTTGGGGAAGAACAGCACCTCCAGCGAGGCGTCCATGTCCTCGACCGTGCAGATCGCCCAGGGTTCGCCCTTCTTGTTGACCCGCCGCTCCAGTGAGGTGATCAGGCCGGAGATGACCAGCTCGCCTTCCTTGGGCGGGTTGTCCAGGATCGCGGCGATCGGGCGTGGGGCGTGCTTGCGCAGGATCCGCTCGGCGCCGTCCAGCGGGTGCGCCGACACGTACAGGCCGAGCATCTCCCGCTCGTAGGCCAGCAGCTGCTTGCGCGGCCACTCCTCGTCGCCGAACTTGAGGTGCGCCAGCGGCGACGACGAAGGCGCGGGCTCGGCCGCGTCGCCGTCCCCGCCGAACGCCCCGAACAGGTCGAACTGGCCCATCGCCTCCTGGCGCTTGAGCGGCACGACCGCGTCGACCGCGTCCTCGTGCACCTGGATCATCGACAGGCGCGTGTTGCCGAGGCTGTCGAACGCGCCGGCCTTGATCAGCGATTCGATGACCCGCTTGTTGCAGGCCACCAGCTCCGACTTGTCCAGGAAGTCGGTGAAGGAGGAGTACTTGCCCTTCTCCTGGCGGGTCTTGATGATCGACTCCACGACGTTGGCGCCGACGTTGCGGACCGCGCCCATGCCGAAGCGGATGTCGTCGCCGACCGCGGCGAAGCGCTGGCCGGATTCGTTGACGTCCGGGGGCAGCACCTTGATGCCGAGGCGGCGGCA
>NZ_JBEXTX010000248.1:0-1260 GCF_040614175.1 Amycolatopsis sp. NPDC006131 | reverse complement strand
TGAGCAACCGCCGGGCGAGGTAGGCGGCGTCGCGGCCGACGCCGCGGATGGTGGCCGAGGAGAAGCTGCGCTGCCATTCCAGCCCGACGAACCCGAGCCCGGAGTGGGTGGTGGACACGCCGCGGTGCTGCTTGGGAATCCCAGTCGGGTCGAGGGCGCCGAGCTTGTCCAAGTAGGACAGTCCAGGGCGGAACCCGGTCGCCAGGATGATGGTGTCCACCCGCTCGCGGGTGCCGTCTGGCCAGGTCACGGTGTCACCGTCGAGGGCGGTGAACATGCGCCGCTGGTCGGGTTTGCCGGCGTCGATCGCGGCGCGGTAGCCACCCGCGTCGAGGACGAGCATGCTCGGCTTGGCGCGCAGCCACGGCCCGATGGGCAGGATGTCGAAGCCGGTGACGGTGAACCAGAAGTGCACGTCCCGGCCCAGTGGTTTCTGGGTGGCGTAGCGGATCGGCTTGCGGGTGGCGAGGGTGACGTGGGCGTGCGGGGCGAGGTCGACGGCGATCTGCACGGCGGAGTTGGCCGCACCGACCACCACCACGCGCTGCCCGGCGAACGGGCTGGGCTCGCGGTAGTCACTGGAGTGCAGGACGGTGCCGGCGAACTCGTCGAGCCCGGGAAGCGCCGGGCGGTACGGGGAGGTGAACGCACCGGTGGCGGCGATGACGATCGGCGCGGCGAACTCCTCGCCCGCCTCGGTCGACACCAGAAACTCCCCGTCGGGCCGGGTCACGGCGGTGACCCGGTGGCCGGTGCGGATGTCGGCGCGCAGGGCCGCGGCGTAGCGGCGGAGATAGTCGATCACCTCGTTCCGGTGCGGGTAGTGGTCCGGGTCACCGGGGAAGGCCAGGCCGGGAAGCGAGCTGTAACGGGCCGGGGAGAACAGGTGCAGGCTGTCGTAGTAGTGCGGCCACGATCCGACCGGCTCGTCGCCGGCCTCCAGCAGGACCGGCTCCAGCCCGCGGGCTTTGAGGGCGTGGACAGAGGCGAGACCGGCTTGACCGCCGCCGATCACAATGGCATCAGGCATGACAACGAAACCCTTTCAAACCAGCGAGTTCAGAAGATCAGCTATCGAGGGATGCTGACCAGGGAGGCCACTACGGCCGCGACGGCGACCAGGGCCAGCACCAGGAAGGTGTGCGAGTAACCGCCAAGCCCACCGGCGATCGCGGCGCCCGCCCACGGCGCGAGCGACATGGTGATCGTCAGCGGCCGCGCGCTGGTGTTCCCGACCAGCGCCTACGGCGGTTATTCGGC
>NZ_JBEXTX010000247.1:0-1322 GCF_040614175.1 Amycolatopsis sp. NPDC006131 | reverse complement strand
CGCCTCGAACTGACCGCCGCCCAGGTCGAGCGGATCGCGCACGCCGACGTCGTGCTGGCGCAGCTGGAGATCCCGCTCGACATGGTGCGCGCGGCTCACCCGCATCCTCGCCCTGATCCCGCTGGTGCTCGGGGTGGTCCTGCCTCGGCCGAGCGCATCCCGACGATCGCGCTGGTGTTCGGCAACTCCACCGCGGGCGGCGCCTACCTGCCCGGCATGTCCGACTACGTGGTGATGGTCAAGGAACGCGCGAAGGTGTTCCTCGGCGGCCCGCCGCTGGTCAAGATGGCTACGGGGGAGGAGTCCGACGACGAGTCGCTGGGCGGCGCGGAGATGCACGCGCGCACCTCGGGGCTGGCCGACTACCTCGCGCACGACGAGCAGGACGCGATCCGCATCGGCCGCAGCATCGTCAAGCGGCTCAACTGGCACAAGCAGGGGCCGTCCCCGAAACCGGACTACGACGAGCCGCTGCTGGACGCCGAGGACCTGCTCGGCATCGTGCCCGCCGACCTGAAGGTCCCGTTCGACCCGCGCGAGGTGATCGCCCGCGTCGTCGACGGCTCCGACTTCGACGAGTTCAAACCGCTCTACGGCACCAGCCTCGTCACCGGCTGGGCGAGCCTGCACGGCTACCCGGTCGGCATCCTCGCCAACGCGCAGGGCGTGCTGTTCAGCGAGGAGTCGCAGAAGGCGACGCAGTTCATCCAGCTCGCCAACCAGACCGACACGCCGCTGCTGTTCCTGCACAACACCACCGGCTACATGGTCGGCAAGGAGTACGAGCAGGGCGGCATCATCAAGCACGGCGCGATGATGATCAACGCGGTGTCCAACTCGAAGGTCCCGCACCTGTCCGTGCTGATGGGCGCGTCCTACGGCGCCGGGCACTACGGCATGTGCGGGCGGGCGTACGGGCCGCGGTTCCTGTTCGCCTGGCCCAGCGCGAAGTCCGCGGTGATGGGGCCGGCGCAGCTGGCCGGGGTGCTGTCGATCGTGGCCCGCCAGGCCGCGGCCGGACGCGGCCAGCCCTACGACGAGGACGCCGACGCCGCGATGCGCGCGATGGTCGAGCAGCAGATCGAGGCCGAGTCGCTGCCGATGTTCCTGTCCGGCATGCTCTACGACGACGGCATCATCGACCCGCGGGACACCCGCACCGTGCTCGGGCTGTGCCTGTCCGCCATCCACAATGGACCGATCAGGGGCGCCGAGGGCTTCGGCGTCTTCCGGATGTGAGTGACGTGATCGACAACGTTCTGGTCGCCAACCGCGGGGAGATCGCCCGCCGCGTGTTCCGCACCTGCTCGGCCTTCCAGCCG
>NZ_JBEXTX010000246.1:0-1329 GCF_040614175.1 Amycolatopsis sp. NPDC006131 | reverse complement strand
CGCCGGACGAGCTGGCCGAGCGGGTCTGGCTCGGCACGCTGAAGGCGCTGCCGGGCATCGGTCCGGCGACGGCGCAGGTGGTGGAGCAGGCGTGCGCCGGTGAGCAGCCGGACTACCTGGTGAAACTGCTCGCGGAGGCCCCGGAGCCGGACCGGTCGGGGTTGCGGGGCGCGTTGAAGGGCGACTGCCACACCCATTCGGACTGGTCGGATGGCGGCAGCCCGATCGAGGAGATGGCCGAGGCGGCGCGCGCGCTGGGGCACGAGTGGATCGCGCTGACCGATCATTCGCCGCGGCTGACGGTGGCGAACGGGTTGTCGGCCGAGCGGCTGCTGCGGCAGCTCGACGTGGTCGCGGAGCTGAACGAGAAGCTCGCGCCGTTCCGGATCCTGACCGGCATCGAGGTCGACATCCTCGAGGACGGTTCGCTCGACCAGCGGGACGACCTGCTGGAGCGGCTGGACGTGGTGGTGGCGAGTGTCCATTCGAAGCTGCGGATGCCGTCGGAGCCGATGACCGAGCGGATGCTGGCGGCGGTGCGGAACCCGCTGGTGGACGTCCTGGGGCACTGCACGGGGCGGATGGTGATGGGCCGCGGGCGCCCCCAGTCGGAGTTCGACGCCGAGCGGGTGTTCGAGGCGTGCCGCGAGAGCGGGACCGCGGTGGAGATCAACTGCCGCCCGGAGCGCATGGACCCGCCCGACGACCTGCTCGCGATGGCCGCCGGGATCGGGTGCGTGTTCACCATCGACACGGACGCGCACGCCCCCGGGCAGCTGGACTGGCTGGGGAACGGGACGGTGCGCGCGGAGGCCGTGGGCATCGGGCCGGAGCGCGTGCTGAACACGCTGAGCGCCGCGCAACTGGGCGGCTGACGGAAGCTGGTCGCGTCCGGCGTTTTCACGCCTGTTCGGCGATCGGAACCGCTACCCTGAGCGCGGATTCGATGGGGAGGAACCTGACGTGAACAGCTACGACACGGGCGGACTCAGCGTCGGCGCCGCGATCGGGGTCTCGCTGGGCAGCCTGGCGTTCGCGGTGCTGATGGTCGCCGCCATCTGGCGCGTGTTCAGCAAGGCGGGCCAGCCCGGCTGGGCGGCGATCGTCCCGATCTACAACACGATCGTGCTGCTGCGCGTCGCCGGGCGGCCGTGGTGGTGGATCCTGCTGATGCTGATTCCGCTGGTCAACGTCGTGCTGCTGTTCATCGTCTACATCGACCTGGCGCGCTCGTTCGGCCGCGGCACCGGGTTCGGGGTGCTGACGGTAGTCCCGCTCCAGCCGCACCACCGTCGCCTCCGGGAACCGCCGCGTGAAGTCCAGCAGCGG
>NZ_JBEXTX010000245.1:0-1403 GCF_040614175.1 Amycolatopsis sp. NPDC006131 | reverse complement strand
GGCAGGCGATCGCCGCGCTGGCGCTCAAGCCCGGCCAGTTTCCGCCGGAGATCGCTGGCGGAGCGCGTGTCGCGGTGGTGTTCGTGCCTGGGCAAGCCGGGACCGCGACCAGTCCGCCTGCCGATGGTGGAACGGTTTGGCCCGCGGTGGTGACCAGCGTGGCCAGTGCCCCGAACGACCAGACGACGGTGGTCTCGGTGCAGTTGGCCGAAGCCTCCGCACGTCAGGTCGCCGCGGTCCCGGCTGGGCAGTTGTCGCTCGTGATGCTCGCTGCGGGAGGTCGTTGATGCTCGTCTCGGTGCTGTCGTTGAAGGGGTCTCCTGGCGCGACCACGTTCGCCGTGGCCCTGGCCGCGCGGTGGCCTGCCCCAGCTCGGGCTGTGGTGGTGGAAGCGGACGCGTCCGGCGGCGACCTCGCCGTGCGGTTCTCGTTGACTTCGACGCCCGGCCTGGTGAGCTTGGCGGCGGCCGCGCGCCGTGGCGGTAACGCCGACCTGGTGTGGCAGCACACGCAACACCTTCCGGGCGGGCTACCGGTGATCGCCGCTCCCCCTGATGCCGACCAGGCACGTGCCGCGCTGTCGGCCCTGGCCCAGCCGACCAGCGGCCTGGACTTGTTGCGAGAGGTCACGAGGCAGGCGGGCGTTGTGGCCGTTGTGGACTGTGGGCGGGTGGACCCCGGCTCGCCGGTGCTGCCGATTGTGCGCTCCTCCGACGCGATCGTTGTCCTGTCCCGAGCGCACGCCGACGATCTCGCCCACCTTCCGCGCAGGTTGCCGAGCGTGGCCCGCTGGAGCCCCAACCCGGTGCTGCTGCTGACTGGTCCTGGCTATTCCACCGCTGAGGTCGCGCGCGAACTCGGCGTTGCACCGCTGGGCCGGGTGCCGGACGATCCGCGAGGCGCCGCGGCGCTGTGCGGCCGGGCTGCGGCACCACGATGGTTGCCGGGCCGCTCCGCGCTCGGGCGGTTCGCGGAGAAGGTCGCCGCGGAGTTGGCTGCGCGGCAACGTCCACCCTCGCCCGAACCTGAGCCACCTCGACTGGACGCGCCGTTTCCGGTTCTGCAAGCGGTCCCCGGTATTCCACCCGCAGCTGTCTCGCCCAACGGGGTGCGTCCGGCGCCGTCCCCGGAAGGACCGACGTCATGACGCTGCCGACGGCACCGGGATTGAGCAGGGACGTGCTCCCGGACGGCGCGAACCGGTTGCGCCAGCACCTACGCCAGCGGGTGAACGCCGAGCTGCCACGGCGAGTCGCTGAGCAGCAAGACCGCACCGGCACCACCGCGACCAGGGAAGCGCGGCGTGAGCTGGCGCGCGGGATCATCGACGACGCGCTGCGCTCCCACACCGAGAACGAGCTGGCCGCCGGACGGGAACTGCTCCCCCGCGAGGTCGAGCAGCG
>NZ_JBEXTX010000244.1:0-1452 GCF_040614175.1 Amycolatopsis sp. NPDC006131 | reverse complement strand
GGAGTCTCAATGATCGTGTCAAGCAGCTGTAGGGCTGATGGGCGGCGGTGAGTGGTGGAATTCGCGGCCGTCGCGCAGCAGTGCCCAGATGACGTCGACCAGGCGGCGGGCGAGTGCGATCACTGCTTGGGTGTGGATCTTTCCTTCAGTTCGTTTGCGCTGGTAGAAGCGTCGGGATGCGCTGTTGGGTCGTTTGATGCTCGACAGCGCGGCCAGGTAGAACACCCGGCGGAGACCACGGTGGTAACGCTTGGGGCGGTGCAGGTTGCCGCGGACGCGGCCCGAGTCGCGCGGGACGGGAGCCAGGCCGGCGTGGGCGGCCAGGCGTGCCGAGGTGCCGAAGGTGGTGTGCAGGTCACCGCCGGTGTCGGCGAGCAGTTGCGCGCCGAGGATGGGACCGAAGCCGTCCACGCTGGTGATGTGCTCGGCGTGGGGGTGGTCGGCGAACCGGTCGCCGAGTTGCTCGTCGAGGTCCTTGATCTCCCGGTCGAGGTCGAGCAGCTGACGGGCCAGCCGGGCGATCAGCGGTGCGGTGACCGATTCTCCAGGCAGCGCAACGGTTTGCTCGGCGGCGGCGGCCAGGGCTTTGTCCGCCATGGCCGGTATGCCCCGGGCCCAGGCGCCGTGTTCGGTCAGATAGGCCGACAAGCCGGAGGAGCCGGCCTCCCGGATAACTGCCGGGGTCTGGAAGCCGGTCAGCAGGACCAGCGCGGAGCGGGTGGAGTAGTCGAAGGCGCGCTCCAGCGCGGGAAAGATGCTCGCGAGCAACTCCCGCAGCCGGTTCACCCCGCGCACCCAGTCGGCCCGCAGGTCTTCCCGCCGCGCGGTGAGCACCCGCAGGTCGGCCACGATCCCATCCGGACTGGTGACCAGGGCCAGATCACCGCGCATCCGGGCGGTCTGAGCGATCGTCTTGGCGTCCTTGGCATCGGTTTTACCCTCCCCGGCGAACGCCCCGGCCATCCGGTTGACCAGCCTGCCCGGCACAGAGACCACCGGCTGCCCGGTCGCCAGCAGCAGCGTCAGCAGCAGACTCGCGGCGCCAGAAGTCATGTCCACCGCCCACACCACCTCCGCCGCCTTGGCGGTGGTGCGGCCAATCAGCTGCTCGATCGCGGCCTGCCCATTGGCCACCTTCCGGGAAAACACCACCTTGCCGACCTCATCCACCGCACACGCGTGATGAAACCCCTTACCAACGTCGATGCCGACCCACACCTTGCGCACCGCCACCCGGCACGTCCTCCCGTCTGCGCAGTTCAACCCCGTGGACGACCCGCCAGCATCTCCATAAACAGCGACCAAGCGCAGATCTCAATCAGCGGCCAGGGCGTCCAGAACGACGGGGCGGCCACTCCTCGGAAGCCACCCAACGGGGCAAGAACCCATCAGCCACACCCCATCGCCCTGGGCATCCAGAACATCCCGTCCTGAACATCAACAATCTTATGG
>NZ_JBEXTX010000243.1:0-1456 GCF_040614175.1 Amycolatopsis sp. NPDC006131 | reverse complement strand
CCCCGTTACCTTTTTCGTGGTTCCTGATCAGGGAGCTGTGGTCGCCAGGTTCGGTATGACTGATGCCCCCAGTCGAGGTCATGATCCGGGGGGTGGTGTCGCCGGGCCTGGTGGCATCGAGGGACCGCTGAATAGGGACACGGCCACCGCTGGGTAGGTCTCGTCGTAACGTGGGTGCCGGCCATCGATGCCCTGACCGGTGACCACCCGCGACGGACGAAAGACACTGTGCATGACCAGCAGTTATGGCGTGTTCCTCGGTCTGGATGTCGGCAAAGGCAACCATCACGCCGTGGGGCTGGACCCGACCGGCAAGCGGCTGCACGACGGGCCGCTGCCCAACACCGAAGCCAAGTTGCAGGCGTTGTTCGACACGCTTGCTGTTCACGGGTCGCTGCTGGTCGTGGTCGATCAACCGGCCACGATCGGTGCGCTGCCGGTCGCGGTCGCCCGCGCGGCCGGGCACCAGGTGGCCTACCTGCCCGGCCTGGCCATGCGGCGCATCGCCGATCTCTACCCGGGCACCGCCAAGACCGACGCCCGGGACGCGTTCATCATCGCCGACGCCGCCCGCAGCCTGCCCCACACCCTGCGCCAGGTCGACCCCGGTGACGAGGCCCTGGCCGAGCTGGAAGTGCTGGTCGGGTTCGACGACGACCTGGCCGGTGAAGCCACCCGGCTGAGCAACCGCATCCGCGGCCTGCTCACCGGCATCCACCCCACCCTCGAACGCGTTCTCGGGCCTCGCGTCACCCACCGGGCGGTGCTGGAGATCCTGTCCCGCTGCGGCGGACCGACCGGCATCCGCACAGCCGGCCGCCGCAAAGTCACCGCCATCGCCACCACTCACGCGCCCCGCATGGGCGAAAAACTGGTCGCCGACATCTGGACCGCACTGGACGAGCAGACCGTCACCGTCCCGGGCACCACCGCCGCCGACACCGTCCTGCCCCGACTCGCCGACAGCCTGAAAACCGTGCTCCAGCAACGCAGCCAGGTCGCCACCGAGGTAGAGGAGATACTCGATGCGCACCCTCTTGCCCGGGTCCTGACCTCCATGCCCGGCATCGGAGTCAGGACCGCCGCCCGCATCCTGCTCGAGATCGGCGACGCCTCCGCCTTCAAAAGCTCCGGCCACCTGGCCGCCTACGCCGGCATCGCCCCCGTCACCCGCACCTCCGGCAGCTCGATCAAGGGCGAACACCCCGCCCGAACCGGCAACCGCAAGCTCAAACGGGCGTTCTTCCTGGCCGCATTCGCCGCCCTGCACGACCCCACCAGCAGGGCCTACTACGACCGCAAAAGAGCCGAGGGCAAGAAACACAACGCCGCACTCATCTGCCTCGCCCGCCGCCGCTGCGACGTCATCTACGCCATGCTCCGCAACAAAACCCACTACCGACACCCAGCCCCGACGCCCGCTGCCGCTTGACAACCCCATAGGGACACCCCCCGG
>NZ_JBEXTX010000242.1:0-1589 GCF_040614175.1 Amycolatopsis sp. NPDC006131 | reverse complement strand
GCTGGCCGTTGTCGGCCCGGTACTTGAGGGCATTGGTGGAATCGCTGCAGTCCGTAACGATGACCCTGGTCGGCTCGTTCGCCGGTTCGGCCGACGTGACTCTGGCGTCGTGAGTCGCCTCGCCCTTCGTCACCAATCCGTTGTGGTGATCGGCGTAGAGGCCTCGCGACAGGTTCGTCAGCGCCAGGCTGGCGGCGTGCTGCGCGAGCTTGGACGATTGCCAGTCGGACGTGCTCCCGGCTTCGGCGAAGTCCTGCCACATCCCCAGGTAAGCCGCTAGCGCGTCCTGTTTCGCCCTGTCCGCGCCGGTCTGCAATGGACTGGTACTCGTGGCCGATGCCGGGGCGGCAGACGACGGACCCGACGCGAGGTCGGCCGGCTGCTCGGGTGTGCAAGCCGAGAGCAGGACGAGACAAGTCACCGCGATGACGGCCCACCCGCTCATGGAGCGAAGCATCCTCCCCTGCACCACGACACCCCCGGTCACAATCCTTGATCGCTGTTCACCCAGATCAAACTTTCTACACCACCGTCCCCCCTCGGCTGCAATGCCGACGCCGAACTGACTTTGAGGTCGGCATGGCTTTTACCAATGGAGATTCACCCTTTTGGCCCTGTCCGGAGGACATCCGAGGCTTGCGTCCAGTATTCGTAGCAGTCAGCGGCATGCGGAATTTCGCCCTTTCGACCCGAGGTGACCCTTGAATCCATTGCTGCTGACCGGCTGGGCCGCCGCCGGCGCCGGACTGGCCCTCGGGCTACGAGTACTGCCGCCCACCCGGGCGCTCCGCGCGCGGGAGTGGGTGACCTCCGCCGTGGTGACGGCTGCACTTTTCGCCGCCGTGGCCTGGCGATTCGGGTGGGGGATCGACCTCGTCGCGTACAGCACGTTTTCGCTGGTGGTGGTGCCCCTTGTCGTGATCGACTTCGTCGAGCAGCGCCTGCCCAGCGTGCTGATTCTCGTCGGTCTCCTCGCGCTCGGGGCGGTCTTCGGCGTGGGGGCGGTGCTCGTGGCCGGCTGCGCGGACTTGCTTCGTGCCTTGGCGGGGATGGCGGTTCTTGGCCTTGTTTACCTCGTGCTCGCACTCGCTGTGGGTGGCCTCGGCGCTGGAGACGTGAAGCTCGCCGGACTGCTCGGGCTCGCGCTGGGCTGGCAGAGTTGGACGGCCGTCATGGTCGGCACGGTCGCGGGGTGGCTGTTCGCTGCCGTGGCGCGCCTTGTGTTACGAGCGATGGGTCGAGTGGCACGCGATGCGCCGATGCCACTCGGGCCTTACCTGGCGCTGGGCGCGTTGGTGACCATCCTTGGTGGCCTCGCGCGTTGAATAGTCTCGGAATATTCCACCGGCGCATAGGTGGGCGATTGTCTGCTGCTAAGCCGCCGAGAATTGCGAGAATAATCTGGGTAGCCGATCTTTAGAGTTCTAGATTATTTGCGCTAGCGGTCGCGCCAGGCGAGTGGGGAGAGCGAGATGGCGGCCTCGGCTACTCGCCGTGCGGTGGTGGTCGATAGGCCTTTGAGGGCGCTGTCGATCCAGCCCTGGACGCGGTGGATGCCGATGTCGCGGTATTCGACGGCTTGGAGGAGC
>NZ_JBEXTX010000241.1:0-1624 GCF_040614175.1 Amycolatopsis sp. NPDC006131 | reverse complement strand
GATCAGATCTAGGGCCGAGCAGGGCGGCGGCATCGTCGGTCGGCACGATTACCCGTGCTGTCATGGGTGCCATGGTCAGGGCGGTGACCAGGAGCGCCCGCATGGCGGCTGCGGCGCCCTCGCCGATCAAGCCCAAGCCACGAGCCGAGGCCAGGTCCAGCGCGACCTCCCGGCCATCGCGAATGCCCAGCGACAGGAGGCCGTCCTGCTCGCCGAGGTCATCCTCGGGCGCCGTCGCCGGGCGCGGTGAGTCGGTGTCGTCCTCTTCGGCGCGCAGGTGCGCGAGCCGCAGCTGATACACGACCGGAGCGACGGGGAGATCGGTGCGGTCGCCGCTGCCGGGCCGGTAGCGGCGGCGGTGTCGGCGGCGTGCGATGAGCAGGGCGGCGCTGACCGCGGAGGCGAGCCCGAGCCCGACGAACAGCTCGTCGCCCCAGCTGAACGCAGGCGGACCGGAGACGTCCATCCCCGGCGGCGCATCTCGGGGCGACAGGTCTGGTTCGGGAACCTGGCGAGTCGAGGGGGCTTGTGCAGCGGGCGGCGGCGTCGGTTCAGCCCGGAGCGGCACGGCTGCATCCTCTGGCAACTGGAACTCCTCGCCCGGGAAGATCAAGCTAGGCCGCTGGAAGGCACCTCCGTTCGGTTGGGGCTTGCCCTTGTTGAGTTCGAAGATCTCCGGCCAGCGGTTGCCGTCGCCGAGAGTGCGCTGGGCGATCCGCCACAGCGAGTCATGGACGCCGGTCACCGGATCCGGCGCCAGTACCACCACGGACTTCGCCGGTATGCGGTCGTGTGCGATGGGCAAGACGGCGGACGTCTTCACGATTTGGGCACCGGTGGCGACCTGCACACTTGGCGATGGCGCGAAGCTGTGGTCGAGGCGATGACCCGCGATCGAGATCAAGATCGCGCCGACGAGCGCGGCCGCCACCCGACGCAACGGTCCCGCAGCAACCACTGCCGGCGTGCGCAGATCGCGGGCAGCCTCGATCGCACAGCGGGCGACGTCGACCGTGAAGAGCGCCCAGACGGACCAGCTGATGCAGGCGAGGACGTCCAGCAGAAAGGTCGCGGTCATCGGGCCGAGCAGCACGCCCTGGATCTCCGCCCAGGTCGGCACGTGGTCGGGCAGGGGCCAGCCGATGAACCGGGTGAGGGCCCAGGGCAGGCCGCCCACCAGCGCAGCGAGGAGCGCCGCGGCGAGCAGCCCGCGGCGCAGCCTGGCCACGAGGATGAGAACGTGCCCAGCGCCGCGGAGCGACGTGGCTGTCATCGTGCTCTCACGTCAGCTGAGCGACCTTGAGGTCCGGCATCTCGCCGGCGTCGGGCGAGGCAGCGGCCGACCGGGTGCCTGAACGCCGTCCGGGCTTACCCGCGGAGGGCTTCTTCCGCCTGGTCCGGGTGGTTTTGCGTCCGGCGGCCCACTGGTTGAGGTCCGCGGCCTTCAGGTCGGTGAAGCGGGCGAGCTCGTCGACGGTGATTACGTCTTCGGCATCGGCGATGATCTGGCCGAGTTGTCCCTCGACGTCGTCGAGCTGCGCGACGATGGCTGCGCGGCGCTGGGCCAGCTGGTTGACCTGCTGGGCGGCCGCCTTTCGCCGCGCGGTACGTGGCGCGTCCACGT
>NZ_JBEXTX010000240.1:0-1681 GCF_040614175.1 Amycolatopsis sp. NPDC006131 | reverse complement strand
GTTCGCCCGGCGCGGTGTAGTGCTCGACGGCGTGGCGGACGACATCGGGCAGCATCTTGGCCGGATGCGGGGTCGACTCGGGCGTGTACTTGCCCTTGCGCTGAGCAGCGGGAGAGGACTGCGCAGTCGTCCACACCGAAACGTCATTCGTCGCGTCAAGTGCGCTGATGAGTGCGCGGGGGATGGGCTGTGTTGGCTCGTCGGCGGAACCGTGAGTGTGGTCGTGCTGGGGCACGGGCTTGGCCTTTCTGGCTGGCGGAGACGTTTGTCAGCGGGGGGCGGCCTGCAGGCCGTGGTCGTGGGGCTGCGCGAAGACGAGGACGTCGGAGTGGATGCGGTGGTGCGGGGCGGGCAGCCCGCGCACCTCGGCTCGATGCCGGGCCCGCGTATCGGCCCGGTGGTCGTCGGAGAGGTGGAATCGGCCGTCGCGAACGGGTGCGTGCAGGGCGACGATGTGCTGGAGATAGAGCAGGTCGGCGTTCTGGCCGGCAGTGACCACGGCACTGGTCGGGTCGCTGAGCTGACCGGTGGTCCAGTCACTATGGGTGAGAACGGCGAGGATGCCGCCGACCCGGAGCCGACGGGCCGCGTAGAGAGCGACCAGGTCGGCGGATCCGCCTCCGGACTGCTCCGGATGCACGCTCGAGATGATCAGATCCACGCCGCCGGTTCGCCCCGTCTCCTCGCCGCTTGCGGGGGTTGCGGGCGTCGGGTATCGGTTGGCGATGAGGTCTGCCCAGAAGGGTGCGGAGGGTGGTTCGTCGGTGTCCGAAGGGCGCGGGACGCGGTCAACCTGGGCTGCGCGACCGAGGCGTTCAACGGCGTGTACCGCGTCGGCGAGTTCGGCATCGGGAGCGTGGTGGATGACGCCGTCCGGGCCGACCGGAGCGAGTGCCGGGTGGTTGTGATGAGAGGTTGGCCAGGGCAGCAGCATGACTCGCGCGCCGGGTGTGCTGAACGCGGTCACGATCCTTTCGACGATGGGCGCGGGCCAGGTGGCGTTGAGGTCGACCGGCGACGGGCCTGCCGGCCAGACGGTTGCGGGAATGGGTGTCGCAGTCGTGCTGTGCGAGGTGCGGGTGGCGGGTTTGCCGGGGCTTGGTCGGGTGGTGGTCGGGGCGGTCGGCCAGGGGCGGCGGTCGGCGCTGCGACGGCCTGCGGGGCGGGCCGGGGTGGGGCGAGTGGAGCCGGAACGCTTGCGGGATGAGCGGCGGCTGGGATGGTCGGGCGTAGTCACGGTGTCCCCTCCGGAGGCTGGCCAGCACGGGCGGTGCGCGGCGCTGATGACGCTCCTGAACTCCGGAATAGACTGGCGCCGGGGACACATCTCGCGGCACGATTTCCGACGATTCGCGGGTGGATTGCGGTGCCCGCGTTTCGAGAGACCGGCTCCTCTGCGGGGCGGCCTCGGCCTCAAGGGACCGAACGCCGCGGAGTGTCTATGACCGAACTGGTACCGAACTAGTACCGCGGTCCCAAAAGCCCAGCTCAACCGGTATTGCCGTGGCCGCGAATGAGGTCGAGGTGCGGTCGTGAGCTGGCCGAAAGATGATCTGGATTACCCGGTTTCAAGATCGTCGGTTTGCCGGTTGTACTAGTCCGGTGCCGGTTCGGTCACGGGCCGGTCATACCTGCTGTGGCGTCCTGGGTGAGTCGTTGTTCCGGCTCATTCGGGAGTCAT
>NZ_JBEXTX010000239.1:0-1731 GCF_040614175.1 Amycolatopsis sp. NPDC006131 | reverse complement strand
GGCGGGCCGGTACTCGGTGGGGTTGCGGTTGCTGGAGCTGGCCGCGCTGGCGCCGCGCGGGCTGCAGTTGCGGGAAGCGGCGTTCCCGTTCCTGGACGATCTGCACTCGCTGACGCGCGGGAACGTGCACCTGGCGGTGCGGGACGGCCGCGAGGTCGTGTACGTGGAAACGCTGCGCGCCAGGGCCGCCGCGACGAACAGCCGGGTGGGCGACCGCTGGCCGATGCACGCGACGGGCACCGGGCTGGTGCTGCTGGCGCACGCGGAGCCGGCGTTCCAGGCCGAGGTGCTGCGCTCACCGCTGGAGCGGTTCACCCGCTACACGATCACGGACCCCGGCGAGCTGCGGCGGCAGCTGGCGTTCATCCGCCAGTCCGGAGTGGCGGTCGCGCGGGGCACGATCACACCGGACGACCTCGTGGTGGCCGCCCCCGTGCGAGACCCATCCGGCCGGGTCGCGGCGGCGATCAGCGTGGTGGTGCAGGTGGCCGGCGCCCGGCCGAGGGAGCTGGCGCGCCTGCTGACGGCCACGTCGAGGTCGCTGTCGCAGCGACTGGCCGGCGGACCGGCGCGGGTGATGGCGGAATCCTCTGGTGCTCGGCCGGCCCGGCGGGCTACACAAGCGGTGTGTTCATCCGGCCGCTGACAGAGCCCGAGCAGCACAGGCTGCGCGGGACGGGTGAGCCCGGCCGCACGATCGTCGCGGTGGACGACGACGAGATCGCCGGGGCTGTGGCCATCGTGTCACGAGAGCTGACGGTGCCCGGGGCAATTGTGCCGGTGGCGTGGGTGGTGCGGGCGGAGGTGTCCCCCACGCACCGAGGACGCGGCTTGCTGGCGGAGATGATGACGCGGCAGCTGACGGAGTTGTACGAGTCGGGCGAGACGGTGTCGGCGGCGGCGTCCGGGCGCTGCGCCCGGTTCGGATACGGGCCGGCGTCGCGGGCGTTGCGCCTGCGCACGAGCGGCGTTTCCACGCCGGATTCGGCGACGAGCCGGATCCGGCTGCTGGAGGCGTCGAGCCCCGAGTTGGAGCGGGTGTACGACGCGGTGCGGCGGACGTCGGTGGGATGGATTTCGCGGCCCCCGCGGTTCTGGGCAGCGCTGCCGGCGTCGTGGGTGGCGGCGGTGCTCGACTCGCCGGAGGACGGCTACGCGCTCTACCGACCTGGCGATGCGGGCGAGCTGCAGGTGGCCGAGGTGGGCGCGGCAACGGCGCAGGGCGCCGCCACCCTGTGGCGATTCCTGCTGAATACCGGTTGCGGGACATCGGCGCAGGTGCCGGTGGATTCGCCGCTGCTGGGCACCTCGCGGCCCAGACCGGTGGACACCCTGTGGGTGCGGCTGGTCGACGTGGAGCGCGCCTTGGCGGTCCGTCGTTACACCGTCCCGCTCGACGTGGTGCTGTCCGTGTGCGACTCGTTCTGCCCGTGGAACACCGGCCGGTACCACCTGGCCACCGACGGCACGCGCGTCACGTGCTCGCGAACTTCGGCCCCGGCCGAGTTGTGCGTGAGCGCGGCGGATCTGGGCGCGGCCTACCTGGGCGGCCCAACGCTGACGGCACTCGCCGGGTCGAGCCGGGTGATCGAGCTACGACCGGGCGCATTGTCCCGGACATCGGCGGCCTTCCGCGGCGAGCACGAGCCGTTCCACCCGTCGGGCATGGACTCCTGCTCGTCCGGTCGAACAGGCGCGCGCCGATGCGCCGTTCCAGCGTGCGGATCGTCT
>NZ_JBEXTX010000238.1:0-1782 GCF_040614175.1 Amycolatopsis sp. NPDC006131 | reverse complement strand
CTGCACGAGGAGGCGATCGCCGACGGCCCGTTGATCCGCGACTACGTGGCCGAGACCGTCACCGAGTTCGGTCTCGACAAGATCCTGCGGCTACGCCACCGGGTCACCGCTGCCGACTGGTCCAGCGAGGAGGCGCGGTGGACGCTGAAGGTCACCGCGACCGACGAGGCAGGCAACGAAACCCGCAAGTCCATCCGTGCCCGGTTCGTCGTCAGCGGCACCGGCTACTACCGCTACGACAAGGGCTACGAACCCCACTTCGAGGGCCGGGAGGACTTCCAGGGCGACATCCTCCACCCGCAGCACTGGCCGGAGGACTACGACTACAGCGGCAAACGCGTGGTCATCATCGGCAGCGGCGCGACCGCCGTCACCATGCTCCCCGCGATGCAGAGGGGCGAGGGCGCGGCAGCCCACGTCACCATGTTGCAGCGCACGCCGAGCTACGTCGCGTCGGTCCCCAGGGTGGACAAGCTCGCCCAGCGGCTCATGAAGCTCTTCGGCGTCAAGCGCGGATACGCGGCCACGCGGTTCAAGAACATGTGGTCCGACCACCTGATCGTGACCGTGCTCTGCCGGTTCCCGAACTTCGGGCGCAACCTGCTGCGCAAGGCGACGGCCAAGCAGCTGCCGGCCGGATTCGACGTCGACACCCACTTCGCACCCCCCTACAACCCCTGGGACCAGCGCCTGTGCGTCACGCCGGACAACGAGTTCTTCCAGGCGATCCGCGAGGGGAAAGCCGACGTGGTGACCGACCGGATCGAGCGGTTCACCTCCGACGGCATCCTGCTCGCGTCGGGCCGGACGCTCCAGGCCGACGTCATCGTCACCGCGACCGGCCTCGTCATGCAGATGCTGGGCGGCATCAAGCCGACGGTGGACGGCACCCCGGTCAACATGGGCGACACGGTTTTGTACCGCGGCGCACTGATCTCCGGCATGCCCAACTGGGCGATGATGCTCGGCTACACCAAGGCGACGTGGACCCTGCGCATCCGCAACGTGTGCCGCCTCGCCGCGGACGTGATCCGCACGATGGATTCGCAGGGTTACGACATCGCCGTGCCGACCCCGCCGGAGGGCATGTCCACAGTGGACCTACTCGACCTCTCCGCGGGCTACATCCAGCGGGCCAAGCACGAGCTTCCGCGCCAGGGCACCGACCTGCCGTGGCAGATGCACACGACGTTCATCAAGGACAACCGGCTGTTCAAGGGCCGGCTCGTCGACGACGACCACATTCGGTTCTCGACCCGGACCACCATCCCGGCCCGGCTCGCGAGCGTGGAAGCCGCGTCATGAGCGCCCCGCGTTTCACCCTGGCCCAGCGGTTCCAGCGGGCCTTCCTGATCAGCCTGGGCCGCCTGCCTGCCGCGCTCCAGCGGCTCCTCGCCCGACCGCCGGTCAACAGCGCGGGCGACACCATGGCACCCGACATCGCGCTCCTGATGAAGCTGAGCGAGTCCGGCCCCGACTACAGCGACCTGCCGGCCGCCGAGGCCCGCGAGGTCACCGAAAGCGACCTGGCCCTCTTCGCGGCCCGGGTTCCGGCCTGCCCGATCGAGGAGGAGATCGAGGTCGCCGACGGCGTGCTCGCCACGCGCTACAGCACCGGCACGCCCTCGCGGGGGCTGATCCTCTTCTTCCACGGTGGCGGCTTCGTGATCGGCAGCCGCGCCGGCTACACCGCGCCGGCGCGCATGCTCGCGCGCGGCACCGGCGCGGACGTCGTCTCGGTCGAGTACCGCCTCGCTCCGGAGCACCCCTTCCCGGCAGCGC
>NZ_JBEXTX010000237.1:0-1824 GCF_040614175.1 Amycolatopsis sp. NPDC006131 | reverse complement strand
TGGCCGGTGCCACCCCGAGGCAACTGCACCGCATGCTCGACCGCGAAACGCTCATCACCGTGGTGGTCGCGCTGGTGCTGGGTGGCAGACCCAGTGGCAGCCCCCAGCCGAATCCGACGAGCAGCATCGGGATGACCAGGAGGAGCGTGGGAAGGGCGGGGGAGAACAGGACGAACAGCAGGTCGCCGAGCACGAGCATGATCAGCGCTGCCGCGATGACACCCCAGGAGCTCACCCGGGTGCGCGTGATCAGCAAACCGGCGAGGATGGGCCCGACCAGCACAGGCAGTGTCAGCGGAAGCAGGAACAGTCCGGCCGCCGCCGATCCCATGTCGTGCACGGCGCTCATCGCGACGGGCAGGTAGGTGAGCACCGGGACGAAGGCGACCGATCCCGCCACCGGAACGAGCACGATCGCGAGGAAACGCGGCTGGCGCAACGGCGACAGATCCAGGACCTGACCTCGCGAAGAACCGCGGTGCCGCTCGGAGCTGGGCAGCACCTTGCGCAGCGAGGCCAGCAGCACGAGACCGGCGACGACCGCGATCACACCGAAAACCCCGCGCCATCCCAGCTGGGCGACCAGCAGCCCGCTGAGCGTGGGACATGCTGCCAGCCCCACTCCCACGACCATGCCGAGCAGTGCGAACGCCCGTGCACGCGCCCCGTCGCGGTAGGCCTGGGACAAGATCGTCGTGCCGCCGGTGGCGATGGCGGCAGCCCCGAATCCGGTCAGGACCCGGGCGATGTCCAGCATGACGAGGCCGACCGAGAACGCGCTCATCACCGCGCCAGCGGCGACCGTCATGAGACCGATGAGGAACGTGCGACGGATTCCGACCCGTCCCGCCAGTTGTCCCCAGACCAAGGTGGACACCGTCAGCGCGATGTTGAACCCGTTGACGACTCCTTGCAGCGCTGTCGCGTCGGTGCCCAGGTCCCGGGAGATGGCGGGAAGCGCGATAGCCGCGCCCGCGATGCTGATCGGCATGATGAACACCCCGAGCAGGACGACGGGGAGCAGCAACGGTGAGTGCTGCGCACCTCTTTCCCGGCTTCTGGCGTACGAGGCCATGGATCACTCCTCAGGTACGATGATTTTCGTACATGAGTGAAACACACCTTGAGGTACGATACAAGTCGTACTCGAGGAGGATGGCTCATGACCGGGATGGACGCGCCGCCCGTCGACATCGACGACATCGATCTGGGCACGGTGCTCCGCGCCCTTTCCGATGACCACCGTCGTGCCGTCGTGGTCGAGCTCGCCGCGGACGACAGCGACGGCGAGCGCACCTGCAACTCGTTCGACCTTCCGATCAGCAAGCAGACCCAGACCCACCACTTCCGGATCTTGCGCGAGGCCGGGCTGATCTGGGAGATCAACTACGGGAACAGGAAGGGGATCAGGTTGCGGCGGGCGGACATCAACCGGCGGTTCCCGGGCTTGCTGGACCTGCTCGCCGCGGAGTCCGTGGGTTACGCCCTCCCCCGATGACGGAGTGCCCCGGTTCGCCCGTACCAGCACGTCGAGCACGGTCCTGCCGCGCAGGCCGGTCACCTCAACACCACGAAAAACCCGTCGCGCACCTGTCGTGATCATCTGCACGCTGGTGATCACCCTGGCTCCCACCCAGCCGGCCGCGCCATGGGTGCTTCCACTGCCGGGCCGCCGGCTCGTCTCGGTGCCCGGCCAAGGCGCGCGTGCTGGTGCGCGGTCCGGGGACGACCTCGGCGCCGGGGCCGGGGGGATGGGCGGCGGCGGGGTGCTGTGGGGCGGGGTGGGGGTGGGCTGGTGGGTCGGGCTGGTCTTCGTCCGCGCGG
>NZ_JBEXTX010000236.1:0-1978 GCF_040614175.1 Amycolatopsis sp. NPDC006131 | reverse complement strand
CGCCCAGGCCACGGGCATCACCACACCGCTGCTGATCTGGCTGCCGACCGCCCGGCGCGAGGCCGCCGCCCGCCGACTGCTCACCCACGCGTGGCACGAACTCGACGACCCGCGCGGCGTTCCCGTCGCCACCGCCACGGCCGAGCTGCTCAACCCCGAGGCCGCACACCCCAGCCCGGCGGACGCGGTGTGGCTGCCCCTGGACAGCCCTCGCGATGGAGCTCGGCGGTGGGCACTGAGCGCGCTCCTCGACGCCTGGCCGCACGTCAGCCCGCCTGCCGACAGCAACGGCGACCCCCTGAACCAGCCGCCCGCGTCGATGCCACCGCCCTACCCGATGCCGCCCAGCGCGTCGACACCACGATGACCTCGGTAGGCAAGGTCGCTGTCCTCGCCGCGGCAACCGTCCTGCTCATCCCGATCCTCGTCGCGGCGGCAGGCGCTGGCGTCGTGGCCGCCCTCATCGGCAGCGGTGGCGCCGACTGCGCTCCGGCCGGTTCCACCTCCAGCGGCGGGCTGGCCGGGTATGGGCCGGAGCAGATGGCCAACGCCGCCACGATCGTCGCCGTCGGCAAGCAGATGCGGGTACCCGAGTATGGATGGGTCATCGCCGTCGCCGCCGCGATGCAAGAGTCCGGACTGAACAACCTCAACTACGGCGACCGCGACAGCCTCGGCCTGTTCCAGCAACGACCGTCCCAGGGCTGGGGAACACCGGACCAGATCCTCAACCCCACCTACGCCGCCACCCAGTTCTACAACCACCTGCTCCGGGTGCCGAACTGGCAGCAGATGAACCTCGCCGCCGCGGCCCAGGCCGTCCAGCGCTCCGGATACCCCGATGCCTACGCCAAACACGAGCACGGTGCACGGCAGATAGTCGGCGTACTGCTCGGGGTGACTTGCTCGGGCGCGGGCGGCCCGCTACGCACCGAATGGCCGCCGGAAGAGGCAACCGAGCTCGACCCGACCGGCAACGGCCGGATCACGCCCCGCACCCTGGCGCTCATCCGCGCCCTCCAAGCGGGCGGGATGACCGGTCTGGGCCTGGGATGCCACCAGGCGCGCCCCGCCAACCCGGCGTCCGACCACCCGCAGGGCCGCGCGTGCGACATCATGTTCGACCCCGAGGACGAGCGATCGGTCAGCGAAGGCTGGCGGGTGGCGAACTGGCTGATCGCCCACCAAGCGGCCCTCGGGGTGCGGTACCTGATCTGGCAAGGCCAGTACTGGTCCGCCGACAACCCCAGCTGGCAGCCGTACCGCTCCAGCGCCTACGGCTGCCCGAATCCGGCCAACGTCACCGGCTGTCACTACGACCACGTCCACGTCTCGATGTACTGAGCACCGCAACGCGTAGTGCCCCAACGGAAACCGTTGGGGCACTACGCCGGTACGACAGGCGCTAGCTCTGCGAGGCGGTCTCGCGTTCCGCCGCTGCAAGGGCGAATCGCCGGGGCTTGTCCTTCGTGCGGACTGCGGTGCCGTCGGCGACCAGCTTGTCGAGCGCGTTGCTGACCGCGCCGGAGGATTTGCCGCCCAGCGCTTTGGCGATCGCGACCGGTCCGAACTCGTCGCCCGGGTGGTCGCGCAGATAGTCCTCGACCATCCCGCGCAGTGCGCCGGGGGCGAGCCGTTCGGTCTGCTGGCCGTCGCTGCCGACGTTGGCCGTGCTCGTGTCCGGATCGGCGCCCGCTTCATTCGTTGTGGCTGGCGCAGCTTCCGTGTCGACCCTCTTGTCGGCCTGTGGCTCGTCGGAGGTGGCGCCATCGCTAGGCGTCTCGGGCGAGTCCGCGGTGCCGGCGGCCTCGGCTTCGGTGGTGGTGTCCTCGGGCTCGGGTGCCTCGGCAACGGACCACAGGTCGGCTGCACGGCGCCCGCCCTCGGCGATTCCGGCGGTTCGCGTGACGCTGCCGTCGGTGGCCCAGCGGGCGAGGATCTTCTGGGCGGTCGACTTTCCGATCTTGGCCGTGGCGGA
>NZ_JBEXTX010000235.1:0-2048 GCF_040614175.1 Amycolatopsis sp. NPDC006131 | reverse complement strand
ACCGCAACACCGCCGAACCACGCGACGGGCGATGCACCGCAGGACGCGGCACCGGCTGGGGGCGGACGGGCTTCAACGTCTCGGTCACCGGCTCTGCCTCCCGACTCGGCACGCGCAATTCAGCTGCTCTACCCCTTGGGCAGCGCGGTGAAACGCACAATCGGACATCCGAAGCGCGGTCAGTCGAAGTGGTACTCGACGTCGCCGAACGAGTCGGCCGCCAGGACGTAGCAGAAGCGCAGCGGAACCGGCCCGGTGTTGCGGATGCCGTGCGGAACGCCGCCGGGGATGAAGACCGAAGAGCCAGGACCGACCGGGTGCTCACCCTCCTCGGTGAGGATCGTCCCGTGGCCGTGCACCACGAAGTAGACCTCGGCGGGCTCGTGGTGGTGCCTCCGCAGCAGCCCGCCCGGCGGCACCTCAGCCGCGCCCGCGGTCAAGCCGGTGGTCCCGGTCGTGTCCCCGCTGAAGAGGGTGCGCCACGTGATCGTCCCGTGCAGGGGGTCGTCCCACCCGGACACCGGCCCGTTCTCCTCCGCGTGAACGATCACCCTGTTCGCCATGGTTTCTCCGTCATGTCTGCCGGCGGCCCGGGGTGTAGCCGGGCCGGTTGGTGGAACCCTGGCCGGGTCTTCGACGGCCGGGGAAGGGAGCGGGCATGACCAGTCGGCAGGAACGGCTCGGCGGCAACCTCGGAATCGCACTGCGGCGGGCGGCGATGGCGGTGGGCGCGGTGTTCCTCGTCGTGGGCATCCTGGGGTTCGTCCCCGGAGTGACCAGCGACTACGACACCCTCGGCTTCGCCGGCCACCGGTCGGGCGCCATGTTGCTCGGTGTCTTCGCGGTCTCGATCCTGCACAACATCGTGCACCTGCTCTTCGGCGTGGCGGGTCTGGCCGCGGGCAGGTCGGTGCGCGGCGCCAAGTGGTACTTGATCGGCGGCGGATTCGTCTACCTGGCGTTGTGGATCTACGGCCTGGTCATCGATCACGGGTCGGCCGCCAACTTCGTGCCGGTGAACAACGCGGACAACTGGCTGCACCTCGCTCTGGCCGTCGGCATGGTCGCTCTGGGGCTGCTGTTCGGCGCCGGGATGGACCGGGCCGCCGAGGTGCGCTGATCCAGTTCCCCGCCGCCGAACGGCTCGACGGCCGCTACGGTGGTCCGGGCCGGTGCGGGTCCCAGCAGGCCAGCAGCACGGTCGCGTCGTCCTGCAGCGCTCCCTCCTGGTGGTCGAGGATCGTGTGGACGAGCCGCCGTGCGGTCTCCGGCGGCGGCTGGCCGGCCGCCGCCTCCCGCCGCAGGAAGTCGGCCAGCCGGGCCTCGCCGAAGAAGGCGCCCCCGGCGTCGCGTGCCTCGGTGATGCCGTCGGTGTGCAGGACGAGCCAGTCACCGGGCTGCAGGTGCTCCTCACCGATGGCGAGCGCGGCGCTGCCCAGGCCCAGCGGGGGCCGCCCACCGCCGGTCAGCGGTTTCACCAGCTTGCCGCGGCGCATGATCCGCGGCTGCGGGTGCCCCGCGTTGAGGTAACGCAACCGCCCGGTGGGCAGGTCGACCTCGGCGAGGACCGCCGTGGCGAAGGCCGACCCCCCGAACTGGGCCGCGATGTTCTCGTCGATGACGCGGGCGAGCTCGAACAGCCCGTGCCCGGCCCGCCGGGCGCTGCGGTACGCGGCCACCGTGGTCGCGGCGATCAGTCCGCTGCGCTGATCGTGTCCCACCGCGTCCAGGACGAGCAGCGTCGCGGTCGTCTCCGACAGCGAGTAGTCGAAGGCGTCGCCGCTGACGCTGTGCCGCGGCTCGACGACAGCCGTCACCACGAAATCGTCCACCCCGGCGGTGAGCGGTGGCAGCAACGACCAGGTCAGCTCGCCCGCGACCGACCGCGGCGCAGGCAACCGCACCTGGTCCGGGGCGTCCCCGTACTGGGTGAGCAACGTGACGAGGTGCCCGAGCAGCGTCGCCCCGCCTCATTGCGAGTCCCGAATCAAGTCCGCTGACAATTGTGCGCCCGTTCTGGCTAACCCGCCCGGGTGACGACAGTGAAC
>NZ_JBEXTX010000234.1:0-2186 GCF_040614175.1 Amycolatopsis sp. NPDC006131 | reverse complement strand
CAAAGCCAGCCACTTCCTCGCCTTCCTCACCCTCGGAGCCGCCCTGACCTGCTACAAGAAACTCCGCAAACACACCACATGAGACACGCTCTTAGCGCGGTTTCCAACACGTTCTTGGTGAACAGCTTCAACAGCCCGTTCGGACCGGTCAGCTCCAGCCCCCGCTGCCGGGCCTCGGCCACCATCGCCGCCGCAGCGGCCTGCTCCGGCGACAACGGCTTCTCACTCTTGCGTGGAATCACAGCCCCAGATGTCATCACTCACAGTGCCCATCCCGCCGGACCTCAGCCCGGCGTGTCGGGCCAGAAACACCGATCTTGAAACAGTCCCAAGTTATAGGAGCCATTCGTTGATCGTGGCGATGGTGACGGCGGCTTCGTAGCGGACGGCGAGCTTGTCGTATCGGGTCGTGACAGCACGGTTGCGTTTGAGCCGGTTGATCCCGCACTCGACGGCGTGGCGCTGCTTGTAGATCTCGCTGCTAAAGGCCGGTGGCCGCCCGCCACGGGAGCCCGTGTTCTTGCGGTGACGGATGTGGTCGGCTTTGTCCGCGATGGTGCAGTGGATCCCGCGTCGGCGCAGGTAGGCGGTTGGCGCGGGACCCGTAGGCCTTATCACCGAGCACCCGATCGGGGCGGCGCCGCGGGCGTCCCCGGCCAGGCCGGGGCACCCGGATCTGGTCAAGAACCACTTGAAACTGGGCCGAGTCACCCCGCTGACCGGCGGTGATGACGATCGACAACGGCTTTTGTCCTTGCTCGACCACCAGGTGAGTCTTGGTCGTCAACCCGCCCCGGGAACGCCCCAATCCGTGATCGCCAGGTTCGACCTCGACCCCGCCCGGGGATTCCTTTTGCAGATCCCCTTTTGACGCGCACCGGCCGCATGTTGGTGGGCGCGCGCCACCGTGGAGTCCACGCTGACGTCCCAGGTGATCAGGCCCGCGGCGTCGGCGTCCGCTTGCAACGCGGTCAGGATCTTCTTCCACGTGCCGTCCCGCTGCCACCGCCGGAACAGCCCATACACCGTCTCCCACGGGCCATAACGCTCCGGCAGATCCCGCCACGGCACCCCGGTCCGGACTCGGAACCGGATCCCATCGATCAGCTTCCGCTTCCCGTGCCTGGGCGGCCTGCCCGGCTTCTTTCCCCTGGGCAGCAAGGGTTCCAGCTTCGCCCCCTGCGCGTTGGTTAAGAGGTCCTGCCAGGTTGAGTTGTTCTTGAGTCGGCGCCAGCAGGTGATGCTGCAGGTGATGCTGAGGAAGGCTTCATGGATGTCATCGCGGATCTCCCAGCGGATACGCAGGCGGCGGAACCAGTGCAGCAGCGCGATGGTCTGCTCGACGACCCAGCGGTAGACGCCGAGGCCGGAGCCGTGTTCGGCACCGCGCCTTGCGAACTGGGGGTTGATGCCTTTGCCGCGCACCGATCGCCGGTACTTGTCGAAGTCGTAGGCGCGGTCGGCATAGAGCGTGTCGGGACGGCGACGGGGCCGCCCGCGTCGACCTCGCACCGGGGGTATCGCCTCGATCAGCGGGAGGAGTTGGGTGACGTCGTGGCGGTTGCCGCCGGTCAGTGTCACCGCGAGTGGGATACCGCCACCCTCGGTGATCACATGGTGCGTGGAGCCGGTCCTGGCCCGATCGACCGGACTGGGACCGGTTTTCGGCCCCCCTTTAACGCCCGGACATGGGAACCGTCGGCCGCTGCCCGCGACCAGTCGATCAGACCGGCGGCGTTGAGCTTGGCCAGCAGCAGCTCGTGCAGCCGCTGCTACACGCCAGCCTCGGGCCAGTCCCGCAACCGCCGCCAGCACGTCATGCCCGAGCCGTACCCCAGCTCCTGCGGCAAGAACTCCCACGGGAGCCCCGTGTACAGCACGAACAAGATGCCACACAACGCCTTCCGGTCGTCCAACCGCGTCCGCCCGGGATTGCGGAAGCGACGCTCGACCCTGGGTAACAGAGGCTCGATCAACTCCCACAACTCGTCCTCGACCTCCCACGGCCTGCGCTGGGCCACACCAACCTCCTGCCACTTGATCAACAACCGGCAAGATTCAAACCACAGACCAAGATCATTCTGTTAGGACCACTAAGAGCGTGTCTCATGTGGTGTGTTTGCGGAGTTTCTTGTAGCAGGTCAGGGCGGCTCCGAGGGTGAGGAAGGCGAGGAAGTGGCTGGCTT
>NZ_JBEXTX010000233.1:0-2731 GCF_040614175.1 Amycolatopsis sp. NPDC006131 | reverse complement strand
GGCGCCGAGGAGGTCCCGGCGTGAACAAGGTGATCGTCACCGACCCGCCCCGCGCCGACGGCGACGACGTCGCCGCGCCGAACGGGCCCTGCTTGGCCTTCTCGACGTCGACGTGGATCCACTGGTGGTCGCCGGTGGCGTCGGCGAAGGTGTTGACCTGCTCCTGGGTGACGGTGTGCCAGTCGCTGGCGCCGAGCTGCTCGCCGACCGCGGCGGTGAACTCGTCCAGCCCGTTGAAGACGCGCATGCTCAGTCCTTCGGTCCGCCGGCGACGTAGATGACCTGGCCGGACACGAAGCCCGCACCCTCGCTGACCAGGAACGACACGGTGTTGGCGATGTCCTCGGGCTTGCCGACGCGCTGCACCGGGATTTCCTTGGCGGCGAAGGCCTTGAAGTCCTCGAACGGCACGCCCAGCCGCTCGGCGGTCGCCGCGGTCATGTCGGTCTCGATGAACCCCGGGGCGATCGCGTTGGCGGTGACGCCGAACTTGCCCAGCTCGATGGCCAGCGTCTTGGTGAAGCCCTGCATGCCGGCCTTGGCCGCGGAGTAGTTGACCTGGCCGCGGTTGCCCAGCGCCGAGGTGCTGGACAGGTTCACGATCCGGCCCCAGCGCTGCTCGGTCATGTGCTTCTGGACCGCGCGGGTCATCAGGAACGAGCCCTTGAGGTGCACGTTCATGACCGAGTCCCAGTCCTCGTCGGTCATCTTGAAGATCAGGTTGTCCCGGGTGATGCCGGCGTTGTTGACCAGCACGGTCGGCGCGCCCAGCTCCTCGGCGACGCGGGCGACGGCGGCCTCGACCTGCTCGGTGTTGCTGACGTCGAGCGCGACCCCGATGGCCTTGCCGCCGGCCGCGACGATGTCCTCCGCGCCCTGCTTCACGGACTCTTCGTTGAGGTCCAGCAGTGCGACGGCGAAACCGTCCGAGGCCAGCTTGCGCGCGACCGCGGCGCCGATGCCTCGGCCGGCGCCGGTCACGATGGCGACCCGGGAGTGGGACTCGGTCACGGGAACTCCTCCTCGTCGTTGAGCGCGTCGGTAAGCGAGCGCTTAGAAAGCTACTCGCCTCCGGCCCGGAGCGCCTAAGTGACCTGGGTCACCTCGGCTCGGTTCGATCGTAGTAACGGGACGGCCAGCGTGGCGAGCGCGAGCAGTTCGGTGGCCGCGAGCAGGCGTTCCACCAGGCCCAGCGGGATCGTGCGCCACCACGGGCCGCCGCCGGCCAGCATGTAACCGACCGCGCCGAGGATGAGCCCGAACCACGCCAGCGAGACGATCGCCAGCACCCGCGCCGCCCAGCGCCAGCCCGGCGAGTCCGGGAAGATGCGGCGCGCGGCGAACAGCAGCCCGACCGGCAGGCACACGAACCCGACGACGCTGGCGTAGCGGTGCACGACGCCGCCCAGGCTCGGCCCGACGGACCAGTCGGTCTTGGGGAACGCGACGACCACCAGCAGGCTCACCGTCCACAGTGCACCCAGCACGACCGCGGCGGAGCGCACCGGCAGTGCCCGCATCAGCACGTGCGCGGCGAACAGCACCGCGGAGCCGACCGCGATCAGCAGGACCGCGACGTCGAAGATCCACTTGTTGGCGCTCAGCGCGTACTCGCTGATCGTGCGGCGCACCGGGCTGATCTGGTCGGTGGGCGGGAGGAACTGCAGCAGCAGCACAAGCGCGGCGCCCCCGGCGATCGCGGCGAGGCAGGCCAGGGCGAGGATCCGCGGGGCGCGGGCGAGGGCCGGGGTGGTGGTCACCCGGTCCAGTTTAAGTGCGCGGGTGTGGGGGTTTTGTGATCTCACGGGCGGTTTCCGCGCCGTCGCGGGACTGTCGGTGGGTGCGCCTAGTATCGGCGGCATGGAGCAACGGGTACTCGGCCGGACCGGCCGGGCGGTGTCAGTGGTCGGGCTCGGCACGTGGCAGCTGGGCGCGGACTGGGGCGAGGTCGGCGACGAGCAGGCGCTCGCGGTGCTGTCGGCCGCGGCCGAGGCCGGTGTCACCTTCTTCGACACCGCGGACGTCTACGGCGACGGGCGCAGCGAGCAGATCATCGGGCGGTTCCTGCGGGACCACCCGGACGTGTTCGTGGCGACCAAGATGGGCCGCCGCGCGCCGCTCGACCCGGACGAGTACACGCTGGACAACTTCCGAACCTGGACCGACCGGTCGCGGGCCAACCTCGGGGTGGACACGCTCGACCTGGTGCAGCTGCACTGCCCGCCGACGCCGGTGTACTCGCGGGACGCGGTGTACGACGCGCTGGACGCGCTGGTGGCGGAGAAGCGCATCGCCGCGTACGGGGTGAGCGTGGAGACCTGCGACGAGGCGCTGACCGCGATCGCCCGGCCGGGCACCGCGAGCGTGCAGATCATCCTCAACCCGTTCCGGCTCAAGCCGCTGGAGCGGGTGCTGCCCGCCGCGGCCGAGGCGGGGGTCGGGATCATCGCGCGGGTGCCGCTGGCGTCCGGCCTGCTGTCCGGCCGGTACACGAAGGAGACGGTGTTCGCCGCGAACGACCACCGCACGTTCAACCGCCACGGCGAGGCGTTCGACCAGGGCGAGACGTTCAGCGGGGTGGACTACGCGACGGGCGTCGAGGCGGCCGCGGAGTTCTCGTCGCTGGCCCCCGCCGGCAGGTTCACGAACCCGGTGCCGAGCCAGGCGAGGCTCTTGCCGAAGCCGGGGAACAGGATCCCGACCGCGACACCGAGGACGACCGCGGCGATGA
>NZ_JBEXTX010000232.1:0-2797 GCF_040614175.1 Amycolatopsis sp. NPDC006131 | reverse complement strand
GGCGGCGGCAGGGCGGAACGGAAGCCGTGCCCCGAGGGCACCGGAGCGTCCAGCGCCTCGCGCACGCAGGCGTGGCCGGCACGGTAGGCGGCCCACCGCAGCCGGAGCATGATGCGCGGCTTGCGGAGGTCGATCGTCCCCAACTCGGCGACGAATCCGGCAAGCACCGCGGCATGAATGTCACTCGGATCGCCGGCGAACTTCGCCGACAGGGTCGCCGCGATTGAGGTCAACGCGGGCAGCGCGACACCGACCGCGCCAACCGTCCACGTCGCGCCTTCGGTGCGCGCCAGCAACACCAGATGCGCCCACACCGCGTCCCGCACCGTCTGCGGACACCGGCGACGCAACAGCCGGTCCCGCAGCTCGTTCAGCGGCACCCGCCGCGGCGGCAACCCGGCGAACAACCGGCCATCGACCGACACCGGATGGTCCCCGGCAACCAGCCACTCGAACGCCGCCCGAGCGGCGTCCAACGGCATCGCAGCGCGCTCGAAACCCGAGCGCGGAACAGCATCGCGCGAATTCATGAAATGACTCCCGAATGAGCCGGAACAACGACTCACCCAGGACGCCACAGCAGGTATGACCGGCCCGTGACCGAACCGGCACCGGACTAGTACAACCGACAAACCGACGATCTTGACACCGCGATAGTAAGATCATCTTTCGGTCAGGTCATGGACCGCGCATCCGTCATTCGAGGCCACGGCGATACCGGTTGAGCTGGACTTTTGGGAGCGCGGTACTAGTTCGGTACCAGTTCGGTCATAGACACCCCGCGACGTTCGGCCCCTCGAGGCCCAGGCCGCCTCGCGGAGGAGACGGGTCTCTGGAAACGCGGGCGCCGCAATCGACCGGAGAATCGTCGGAAATCTTGCCGCGAGATGTGTCCCCGGCGCCTGTCTATTCCGGAGTTCAGGAGCGTCATCAGCGCCGCGCACCGCCGTGCCGCCGAGCTTCCAGAGGGGACACCCATGACCACGCCCGACCACCCCAGCCGCCGCGCACCACGCAAGCGTTCCGGCCCCGCTCGCCCCACCCCGACCCGCCCCGCAGGCCGTCGCAGCGCCGACCGCCGCCCCTGGCCGACCGCCCCGACCACCACCCGACCCAGCCCCGGCAAACCCGCCGCCCGCACCTCGCACAGCACAACCTCGACACCCATTCCCGCAACCGTCTGGCCGGCAGGCCCGTCGCCGATCGACCTCAACGCCACCTGGCCCGCACCCATCGTCGAAAGGATCGTGACCGCGTTCAGCACACCCGGCGCGCGAGTCATGCTGCTGCCCTGGCCAACCTCCCATCGCGACCATCCTGCACTCGCTCCGGTCGGCCCGGACGGCGTCATCCACCAACCTCCCGACGCCGAACTCGCCGACGCGGTACACGCCGTTGAACACCTCGGTCGCACAGCCCAGGTCGACCGCGTCCCGCGCCCTATGGACACCGACGAGCGACCGTCCGCACCCTTCTGGGCAGACCTCATCGCCAACCGAAACCCCGCGCCCGCAACCCCCGCAAGCGGCGACGAGACGGGGCGAACCGACAGCGTGGATCTGATCATCTCGAGCGTGCATCCGGAGCAGTCGGGAGGCGGATCCGCCGACCTGGTCGGCCTCTACGCGGCCCGCCGGCTCCGCGTCGGCGGCATCCTCGCCGTCCTCACCCACAGTGACTGGACCACCGGTCAGCTCAGCGATCCCACCAGTGCCGTGGTCACCGCCGGCCAGAACGCCGACCTGCTCTATCTCCAGCACATCGTCGCCCTGCACGCACCCGTTCGCGACGGCCGATTCCACCTCTCCGACGACCACCGGGCCGACGCACGGGTCCGGCATCGAGCCGAGGTGCGCGGGCTGCCCGCCCCGCACCACCGCATCCACTCCGACGTCCTCGTCTTCGCTCAGCCCCACGACCACGGCCTGCAGGCCGACCCCCGCTGACAACCGTCTCCGCCAGCCAGAAAGGCCAAGCCCGTGCCCCAGCACGACCACACCCGCGGTTCCGCCGACGAGCCAACACAACCCATCCCCCACGCACTCATCAGCGCACTCGACGCGACGAACGACGTCTCGGTGTGGACCACCGCGCAGTCCTCCCCCGCCACCCAGCGCAAGGGCAAATACACGCCCGAATCGACCCCGCATCCGGCCAAGATGCTGCCCGATGTCGTCCGCCACGCCGTCGAGCACTACACCGCGCCGGGCGAACTGGTGCTCGACCCGATGTGCGGCATCGGCACCACACTCGTCGAAGCCGTACGCCTCGGCCGCCGCGCCGTCGGCGTCGAATACGAACCCCACTGGGTCGACGTCGCCCGCGCCAACCTCGACCTCGCCCGCGAACACGGCATCGACCACGACGCGAAGGTGTTCCACGGCGACGCCCGCCAACTCCTCACCCTGCTGCCCCAGCAATACGTCGGACAGGCCGCGCTCGTCGTCACCTCACCCCCATACGGACCCTCCACCCACGGCCGCGTCGCCGTCGCGCCCGGCGAGGGCATCCAGAAGTACTGGCACCGCTACGGCAACACCCTCGACCGCGGCAACCTCTCCAACATCGGCCACCACCGACTCCTCGCAGGCTTCACCCGCATCCTCGCCGCGACACGCACCTTCCTCCGCCCCGGCGGCCACGTCGTCATCACCATCCGCCCCTGGCGCGAACACTCCGAACTCATCGACCTGCCCGCACAAATCCTCGCCTGCGGCCGGGCCGCCGGACTCATCCCCGCCGAGCGCAACGTCGCGCTGCTCGCCCGCGCCGCCGAGACCGACCTGGTGCCTCGCGG
>NZ_JBEXTX010000231.1:0-2818 GCF_040614175.1 Amycolatopsis sp. NPDC006131 | reverse complement strand
AAACGCCCGGTCCCATTCCGAACCCGGAAGCTAAGCCTGCCAGCGCCGATGGTACTGCACCCCCGCGGGTGTGGGAGAGTAGGACACCGCCGAACTTAACTTGATACTCGAGGCCCCGGTCGAGAACTGTGAGAAGTTCTCCCGGGGCCTCGAGCTTTTTGTGGTGCGGTGCTGCCCCGGATGAGAGGGCAGCACCGCACGGTCAAGCCAGCAGAGCCTCCACGTCGGCGCGCAACGCCGCCATCGTCGACGTCGCATCCACTCGTACCTCAGCCAAAGCCGCCTCATCCGGCACCGGCCGCGTCACCTGCAGGTAGCACTTCAACTTCGGCTCGGTGCCCGACGGGCGGATCACGACCCGCAACCCGCCGCCGGCGATGCGCAACGCATCCGTCTCCGGCAACAGGTCCTCCATCTCCACGGCCGCGCCGGCCAGCTCGGTCGGCGGCGACTTCCGCAGGCGTGCCATGAGCTGCCCGCGGACCGACAAGTCCGTCACCCGCAACGACACCTGGTCCGTGACGTACACCCCGCGCGCGACGGCCAGCCGGTCCAGCTCGTCGAGCAGCGACCGGCCCTCGGCCTTCAGCTTCGCGGCCAGATCACAGGCGAGGGTCGCCGCGGCGATGCCGTCCTTGTCCCGCACGAAGTCCGGGTTCACACACAGTCCCAGCGCCTCCTCGTAGGCGAACACCAGCCCGTCGCCGGAGCGGGTCAGCCACTTGAAGCCCGTCAGGGTCTCCGCATACCGGGCGCCGCGAGCCCTGGCGATGTCGCCCAGCATGGCGGCCGACACGATCGTCGTCGCCACCAGCGGGTCCGGGTTGCTCGTCGTCGACAGGACGTACTCGCCGAGCAGGACCCCGGTCTCGTCCCCGCGGAGCATGCGCCACTCACCGGTCGCGTCCCGCACACCGACCGCGCAGCGATCCGCGTCCGGGTCCAGCGCGATGGCGAGGTCGGCGTCGACCTCCGCGGCCAGCGCGAGCAGCAGGTCCGTCGCGCCCGGCTCTTCCGGGTTGGGGAAGGACACCGTCGGGAAGTCCGCGTCCGGCGCCGACTGTTCGGCCACCAGGTGCACGTCGGTGAACCCGGCCCGGGACAGGGCTTCACGCAGGACCTCGGCGCCGACGCCGTGCAGGGCGGTCGCGGCGATCCGCAGCCCGCGGTGCGGCGACCGGGGGACCTGGGACACCCGGTACAGGTACTCGTCGAGGATCTCGTCGCCGAGCACCGTCGCACCCGGTTTGCGGGGCACACTGATCGCGCCGGGAGCGGCGGCGATCGCGGCTTCGATTTCGCCGTCGGCGGGCGGCACGATCTGGATCGCGACGTCGTCGTAGAGCTTGTAGCCGTTGTCGGCGGGCGGGTTGTGCGACGCGGTGATCTGGATGCCCGCGGCCGCGCCGAGGTGCTTCGTCGCGAACGCCACCAGCGGCGTCGGCAGGGGGCGGGGCAGGACCCGGACGTCGAACCCGGCCGCGTGCAGCACCTCGGCCGCCGCGGTCGCGAACTCCGCCGAGCCGTGCCGGGCGTCCCGGCCGACGACGACGATCCGGCCGGCGTGGCCGTGCGCGGTCAGCCAGGTCGCGACCCCGGCGGTGGTGCGGACGACGACGGCGGTGTTCATGCCGTTCGGTCCGGCCCGGACGGGGCCGCGCAACCCGGCGGTGCCGAACTCGAGCGGACCGGCCATCCGGTCGGCGAGGTCGGCCACCGCGTCGGAGGCGCCGTTCATCGCAGCGGCGAGCACGGCCTGCAACTCCTGCCGCGCGGCCGGGTCGACGTCGTCCGCGATCCAGCGGATCGCGCGGTCACGGAGTTCGGGGGTGAGGCGGCTCATGCGCGCGCGACGAGCCGGCGCAGCAGGGTGCCCATCTTCTCGGCCGACGCGCGTCCGGCCTCCAGGACCTCCTGGTGGCTCAACGGTTCGCCGGTCATGCCCGCGGCCAGGTTGGTCACCAGGGACAGCCCGAACACCTCGACACCGGCGGCGCGCGCGGCGATCGCTTCGAGGACGGTCGACATGCCGACCAGGTCGGCGCCGAGCCTGCGCAGCATGCGGATCTCGGCGGGGGTCTCGAAGTGGGGGCCGGGCAGGCCGGCGTAGACGCCCTCGGTGAGGCTCGGATCGATCTCGCGCGCGAGGTCACGCAGGCGGTGCGAGTACAGGTCGACCAGGTCGACGAAGTTCGCGCCGGTGATGGGGGAGGTCGCGGTCATGTTGAGGTGGTCGCAGATCAGCACGGGCTGGCCGACCTGGTAGTCGTCGCGCAGCCCGCCTGCGGCGTTGGTGAGCAGAACGGACTTCACCCCCGCGGCGGCGGCCGTCCGCACGTTGTGCACGACGCGCCCAACGCCCTTGCCCTCGTACAGGTGGGTGCGGCCGAGGAGCACCAGGGTGCGCTTGCCGTTCACGTCCACGGAGCGGACGGTGCCGCCGTGCCCGACGGCGGTCGGGGTCTCGAAGCCGGGCAGCTCACCGAGCGGGATCTCCGCCTCGGGCTCGCCGATCACGTCCGCCGCGGGACGCCACCCGGAGCCCAGCACCACTGCGATGTCGTGCTTGGCGAACCCGGTGCGCTCCGCGATGGTGGCGGCAGCAGCCGACGCCACATCTTGTTCGGTCATGGGCCCATCTTCCCAGCGGTGCGCTGCCGCCGTGCCCCAACCCAACCCAAGAAGCTGGGTGGTCATCCCGTCGCCTGACACCGGCGCGATCACCTTGAGCCAGGGCCGCAACCTCCGTGCTCACCGGCGGCCGAACAGGCCAACCTTGCGGCCCTGGCTCAAGGTGATATGCACAAACCGGAAGGCG
>NZ_JBEXTX010000230.1:0-2827 GCF_040614175.1 Amycolatopsis sp. NPDC006131 | reverse complement strand
AGCGCCGCCAGGAACTCGGCCGCCCTACTTGCCTGCTCCAGCGCCCAGGCCACCCCACCACACCAGGCGATCAGCAGGCGGAGGCCCCCGCCCCACCGGCGGGCGGGCGCTGAGCACCACCCCCAGGCAGCAGCACCGCAACGAACTCAGCCGTGCTGCGCTCCAGCTCCGCCGGCCCCGGCGCACGAGCCGCCCCGGCTCCGGCCACCGAATCGAACAGCACCCCGTCGCACCAGGCGATCAGCATCCGCGTGTGCCGCGCCGGGTCCGGGGAGCCCGCGTGCGCCAGCAGTTCGGCGCAGCTGTCGCGGAACCGCTGCCCCACCCGGTCGTAGATCGCCCGCAGGTCGGGGCGTCGCGTGGCCTCCAGCGCGAACTCGTAGCGCGCCACCAAGCGCGTCCGGCCGGTTGTCATCGCCGTGTGCAGGAACCGCGCGAGCGCCGGCGCCAACTCGCCATCCGCCTCCGTCAGCGACGCGTCGTCGAGTTCGGCGATCCGCCTGACCGCCAACTCCAGCAACGCCGCCCTCGTGCGGGCGTAGTAGGAGGTCGACCCGAGCGGCAGGCCCGCGGCCCGGTCGACGGCGCGGTGGGTCAGGCCGCGCATCCCCTCCGCGGCGACCACCTCGATGGCCGCGTCCGCGATCGACGTCAGACGCACGCCGGTGACTCTACAGGCGTAGAGTCGCGTGCGTGCGAACAGCGGCGGTCATCGGCGGCGGCATCGGCGGGTTGAGCGCGGCGATCGGGCTGCGCCGGGTGGGCTGGGAGGTCGCCGTCTTCGAGCGCGCGCCGCGGTTCGCCGAGGTCGGCGCCGGAATCACGTTGTGGCCCAACGCTTTGCGCGCACTGGAATCGCTCGGCCTCGACCTGGCGCCGCTCGCCGTGCCGCAGGTCAGCGGGCGGCTGCGGGACCACCACGGTCGCCTGCTGACCGAGGTCGACGGCGCCCGGTTCGAACGCGCGCTGGGCAAACCGCTCCTCGGCATCGCCCGCGCCCAGCTCCTCGACCTGCTGCGCGACGCCATCCCGGCCGCGGATCTGCGGGCGGGCACCACCGTCACCGAAGTCACCGGCGACGGCCGGGTGCGCTGGGACGGCGGCGAGCTCACCGCCGATCTGGTCGTCGCGGCCGACGGCGTGCACAGCGCCGTCCGCTCGGCGCTCTGGCCCGGCCACCCCGGCCCGGTCTACACGGGCCACACCGCGTTCCGGGCGATCCTCGACGATCCGGGGCCGCTCGAGCTGTCCGGTCTCCTCGGTCCGGGCACCGAGGTCGGGGCAGTGCCGCTGACCGGTGGCCGGCTGTACTGGTACCTGGCGTGCGAGTCGCCCCGCGATGTCCGGCACGCGGACCCGAAAGCCTTCCTGCGCCGTCACTTCGGTGACTGGCCGGAGCCGCTGCCGAGCCTGATCGAGGCGACGCCGGGCGACCGGTTCCTGCAGCACGACCTGCTCGCGCTGCGCACCCCGCTGCCGACGTACGTGCGCGGCCGCGTCGCGTTGCTCGGCGACGCCGCCCACGCCATGTCGCCGTACCTGGGCCAGGGCGGCTGCCAAGCCATCGAAGACGCGGTCGTGCTCGCCGCCGCGACCGTCCGGCACACGTCGGTCGCGGACGCGCTGAGCGCCTACGACCGCGAGCGTCGTCCGCGCAGCCAGGCGATCGCGCGCCGGTCCGACCAGGCCGGGCGGCTGGGCGCCCAGCTGAAGAACCGACTGGCGGTCGCGGCACGCAACGCGGTGCTCCGGCTCATGCCTGCCGGGCTGTCGGTCCGCGCGGCCACCGCCGCCGCCCGCTGGACCCCTCCCGCGCCGTTGACCGCCGTGTCAGACTGAGCGGGTTCGCAGCAGCCGGACTGGTGGTGATCGCCGATGACCCAGCAGGAACGCACCACAGCGTCGGCCGCGGGCGTGTACGACTGGTACCTGAACGGGCACCACCACCTGCCGTGCGACGCGGAGGCGGCGATCGCGGCGCAGAAGGTCTTCCCGCTCGCCGGGCAGGTCGCGCGCTACAACCGGGACTTCCTGCAGCGGGTGGTCCGCTGGATGACCGGGCACGGGATCCGGCAGTTCCTCGACATCGGCTCCGGCTACCCGGTGGCGGGCAACGTGCACGAGATCGCCCAGCGGTACGCGCCGGGTTCGCGCGTGGTCTACGTCGACCTGGACCCGCGCACGGTCGAGGTGAGCAACGACCTGCTCGCCGGGGAGCCGGACGCGACCTGCCTGCTGGCCGACGCGCGGGAGCCGGAGGACATCTTCGAGCGGGCCGGGCTGCTGGACTTCGGCGAGCCCGTGGGGCTGCTGATGGTGTCCGTGCTGCCCTTCGTGCCGGGCGACGTGCGCCCCCTGGTGCGTCGTTATGTCGACCGGCTTGCGCCGGGAAGCTACCTGGCGCTCACGCACATCACGACCCCGGAGGACGAACGCCAGCAGCGCAAGCAGGAGGACGTGCGCGACACCTACAACGCCAAGGTGCGGCAGTCCGCGCAGGTGCGCGGGCGGGCCGAGGTGGCGGCGCTGTTCGAGGGCACGGAGCTCGTGCCGCCCGGCTTGGTGCTCGCCACGCACTGGAACCCGCCGCGGGGCTACCTCCCGGACCCGGACGACCAGGCGAGCGCCGTCCTGCTGGGCGCCGTCGGACGGGTGCTCAGCGGGACGTAGCCCTGGGCGCGACGCAGCGCCCGCCCGGGCGCGTGCCGCCGCCGCTCACGCGGGGAGGGCTGCGCGACGAGCCGGATCAGCGTCCGCTCGCCCGCTCAGCCATCCTCGAGCGCGAAGCCCGCACCGGCCCGGCCGCGGGGCTACCTCCCGGGCCAGC
>NZ_JBEXTX010000229.1:0-2908 GCF_040614175.1 Amycolatopsis sp. NPDC006131 | reverse complement strand
TCCGCCACGGCCAAGATCGGAAAGTCGACCGCCCAGAAGATCCTCGCCCGCTGGGCCACCGACGGCAGCGTCACGCGAACCGCCGGAATCGCCGAAGGCGGTCGCCGTGCAGCCGACCTGTGGTCCGTTGCCGAGGCACCCGAGCCCGAGGACCTCACTCCCGCAGCCGAGGCCGCTGGCACCGCGGACTCGCCCGAGGAGACGCCTAGCGAGGGCCCCGCCACCAGCAAGCCACAGGCCGACGAGGGGATCGACACGGAGGCTGCGCCAGCCACGCCCGGAGAGGCCGCCGATCCGGACACCAGCACGGACAACGTCGGCAGCGACGGCCAGCAAACCGAACGGCTCGCCCCCGGCGCACTGCGCGGCATGGTCGAGGACTACCTGCGCGACCACCCGGGCGACGAGTTCGGCCCGACCGCGATCGCCAAAGCGCTGGGCGGCAAATCCTCAGGCGCGGTCAGCAACGCGCTCGACAAGCTGGTCGCCGACGGCACTGCAGTCCGCACGAAGGACAAGCCCCGGCGGTTCGCGCTCGCACCAACTGAACAGGAATCCGCGTCCCAGTCCTGAGAACGCACAATCGCGTAGGTTGCCCCAGCCTCATCGGCTGGGGCACCGCGTCTGTTGGAGCCGGATACCGGCGGCATCGGCCGGTCGTATCACGAGCAGCTGACCGAGGTGACAGACGCTTCTGGATTCACCTTGCTATTCGCAGTAGTGATCACCGTCCGCGAGATCGTGAACTGTGTCCCTCCGGCCCCGTACGCGGTCTCTACGACCTCGCCATCTTTGTTGCCAGTGATCGTGTAGGTGATGCTGCACGTACCGTAGCTCGTCATCTGAGTCTCGGTGCCCGCGTAGGTGATCGTCGGCTCGACCACCAGATTGCAGCCGTAGGACCCGAAACACTGCTTGCTGACAGTCTTCAACCCGATCGTGAAGTCGCCCTTTTCGATCGGTTTCGGCGGCGTCGTGGTCGTCGGAGGCGCCTGATACCGGTAGGTCGACGCCGGTGTTGTCGGCGATTGATTACCCAAGGCGTTTTGGGTGTCCTCGACCGCCTTGTTGAAGGCGGCCACCCAGACGATGCACAGCGCGAGCCCCACCGCAGAGACAACAAGACCGGCGATGCTCAATCCCTTGTTGGTGGCAGTGCCGTTCCACACGCGCGCGATCGCGATACCCGAGAACACCAGGCCGAGAATGACCAGCGGCCACGCGACAATCCCGACGATCGGAATCACAGCAAAAACAGCGCCGACAACGCCAAGCACAAAGCCGGTCACTCCAAAGCCGTTCTTGGGTGGCGCCGGGGGCGCGGGATACCCGCTGGCTGGCGGGAAGTGTGGAGCGGTCATGTTCAGTTTCCTGTCAGGGTTCGAGTGTTACGGGAAGACAACGAGCGCACGGATGGCACGGGCTCCAGGCCGCACTGCCCGATAGCCCTTGCGTCGGCGTGTTACCTGATAGGTACTCGGAAATTCAGAACGAGGTGTTACTCCTCGTTACTGAACGGTGATCAAGCCTGCTGTCGTGCGTCTAACCCGGACACCTGAACTCAGTACATCGAGACATGGACGTGGTCGTAGTGGCAGCCGGTGACGTTGGCCGGGTTCGGGCAGCCGTAGACGCTGGAGCGGTACGGCTGCCAGCTGGGGTTGTCGGCGGACCAGTACAGGCCTTGCCAGATCAGGTACCGCACCCCGAGGGCCGCTTGGTGGGCGACCAGCCAGTTCGCCACCCGCCAGCCTGCGGCGACCGATCGCTCGTCCTCGGGGTCGAACATGATGTCGCACGCGCGGCCCTGCGGGTGGTCGGACGCCGGGTTGGCGGGACGCGCCTGGTGGCACCCCAGGCCCAGACCGGTCATCCCGCCCGCTAGGAGGGCGCGGATGAGCGCCAGGGTGCGGGGCGTAATGCGACCGTTGCTGGTGGGGTCCGGCTCGGTTGCCTCTTCCGGCGGCCATTCGGTGCGTAGCGGGCCGCCCGCGCCCGAGCAGGTCACCCCGAGCAGTGCGCCGACTAACTGCCGTGCACCGTGCTCATGTTTAGCGTAGGCGTCCGGGTATCCGGAGCGCTGGACAGCCTGGGCCGCGGAGGCGAGGTTCATCTGCTGCCAGTTCGGCACCTGGAGCAGGTGGTTGTAGAACTGGGTGGCGGCGTAGGTGGGGTTGAGGATCTGGTCCGGTGTTCCCCAGCCCTGGGACGGGCGTTGCTGGAACAGGCCGAGGCTGTCGCGGTCGCCGTAGTTGAGATTGGTCAGTCCGGACTCTTGCATCGCGGCGGCGACGGCGATGACCCATCCGTACTCGGGTACACGCATCTGCTTGCCGACGGCGACGATGGTGGCGGCGTTGGCCATCTGCTCCGGCCCATACCCGGCCACCCCAGTGCCGAGGGTGGAACCGACGGGAGCACAGGCGGCGGCACCACCGCTGCCGATGACGGCGGCCACGACGCCGGCACCAGCGGCCGCCACAAGGATCGGGACGAGCAGGACGGTTACCGCGGCGAGGACAGCGACCTTAGGCCCCGAGGTCATCGTGGCGTCGACGCGCTGGGCGGCATCGGGTAGGGCGGTGGCATCGACGCGGACGGCTGGTTCAGGGGGTCGCCGTTGCTGTCGGCAGGCGCGCTGACGTGCGGCCAGGCGCCGAGGAGCGCACTCAGTGCCCGCCGCCGAGCTCCATCGCGAGGGCTGTCCAGGGGCAGCCACACCGCGTCCGCCGGGCTGGGAGGTGCGGCCTCGGGGTTGAGCAGCTCGGCCGTGGCGGTAGCGACCGGAACGCCGCGCGGAACCTCGAGCTCGCGCCACGCGTGGGTGAGCAGTCGGCGGGCGGCGGCCTCGCGCCGGGCGGTCGGCAGCCAGATCAGCAGCGGTGTGGTGATGCCCGTGGCCTGGGCG
>NZ_JBEXTX010000228.1:0-3229 GCF_040614175.1 Amycolatopsis sp. NPDC006131 | reverse complement strand
TTGTGAAGGGTTTACAGAAGTGTGGACTACCGATCTCAGCGCAGCTTCTCCTCGGCCACCATCCGCGGCGTCGGCCGCGACGCCGCCTACCTCGCCCGGCGGTTGCTCACGCGCCGAGCGTGAGCTGCCGTTGGTGGAAAGCGAAATGCCGGGCGGGATACCGGTAGACGTCGGCCAGGGTCATGTAGGGCGCGAAGAACGGGTCCCAGCGAACTGGGTAGTGCATGCCGCGCCCGAGATCGGCGTCGGAAGCGCGGTCGAGGCTGCGGTGCAAGGACGCGATGATGCGGTCGAACCACCAGGCCATCCACCGCGGCGCGAGCATGCCCCCGCCGCAAGAGCCCAGGTAGTTGACGACGTCAAAGGGCACCGTCCCGGCATCCAGCGCCCGGGCGAACCCGCGACTCAACGGATCCGGCAGGCGGCCGAACACGCGCACCAGGACCTGCAGGGCGCGCACCACCTGATAGCCGAAGAGCATGTGGAACAACAGCTGCCGGTTGGTCCACCGGGTGCCGCGCGACGGCCGGCGCAAGTCGTCGGCCGTCGCCACTGCCAGCAGCGCGTGGAAAGGTGGCACGGTCGCGTTCCCACTGCTCGTGCACGGCTCGCCGATCCATAACCCGTCCCTTCCGTGCCAAGCGTGGCACGACCGGGCTGAAGACGTTGACGCGCTCAATGCCGGGCCACCTTGACCGCCGAGACGAGCAGCACCGCTGCCAGGACAGGGATCAGCACCAAGTTCGGGATGAGCCCGAGGAGGAGCCCACCCAGCAAGGCCCCGGTGATCGACCCCGCGACCATGATCACGGCGAAGCGCAGATTGCGGCGCAAGGCCACGAAGCTGGAGTCGCGGCTGTAGCGGGCGAAGGCGACCAGCATGGTGGGCAGGGACACCACCAACGACAGGCTCCCGGCGACCTTGACATCCACGGCGTAGAGCAGCGTGATCGTAGGAATCAGCAGCTCGCCGCCGGCCACTCCCATGATCGCCGCGACGACACCGATCCCGAACCCGGCGGCGACGCCGGCCACCGCCCGGGCCGGCACAGGCAGGTCCAAACGGCCCGCGCTGGTGAAGTGGGTGAGGACCAGCGCGGCGGCCATCACCACCGTGAGCACTGCCAACACCCGATACAGCGTGGCCGAGCGCATCCGCGTCGCCCACGCTGCTCCCGCCCACGCCCCCAACAGGCTCCCGGCCAGCAGGTTCACCGCGACTGCCCACTGCGCGGCCAGCTCGCCGGCGGAGACCGCTGCCAGCCGGGCGGGAAGGGCCGTCAGCACCACAATCAGGCTCATCGCCTTGTTCAAGATCACCGCGGCCAAGGCCGCGAACCCGAACACCCCGATGAGCAAGGGAAGCCGGAACTCCGCCCCGCCCAGCCCGATCATCCCGCCCAGCACACCCACCGCCGCGCCAGCGGCGAACACCAACGGCGCCGACCGCACCCGCTCCACCACGCCGGTCACCTCACCCGCCATCCCCAACCCCTCACAGGCACCCCGCTACCCGACGCGGTGACCCTAGCCGCCTCTAACCGGGCTGACCAGCACCGGCGGAGCAGGCATCAGAACCGGACTGCCCAACGGTCGAACAAGTCGCCCTGGCAACCGCGGATCCGGCAGGACCGCTGGCACCGCGAATGGCAAGCCGGTCACGGTCCGATTGCTCATCGGCGCTTGCCGATCCTTGAGCGACCCTCCTGTTCGCCGTTACGCCGCGGGACTGACGCGGGCCTCAGCCGCAGCATCGAGCCTCCGGTGAACTCCTCACCAGCGGCATTTCCCGACGTTCCATCGCATCGCGCGGTTTGGTTGCGCGGACGATCGCCGAGTGCATGTTCTCGGCGGCCTGGTGCGTCGGCGTGATCTCGATGCCGGTGAACCCGGCCTCGGCCAGCCCCTCCCGGTACTCCGCGAACGAAAGCGCGCCCGCGATGCAGGCGGTGTATTCGCCACGCTCGGCCCGGTTCGCAGCGGTGAGGTGATCCTCCGCGACGACGTCGGAGATGCCCAGCCGTCCGCCGGGCTTGAGCACGCGGAACATCTCGCCGAACACCGCGGGCTTGTCGACCGACAGGTTGATCACGCAGTTGGAGATGATCACATCGACCCGGTCCGCCGGAAGCGGGATCGCCTCGATGTTGCCCTTGAGGAAATCGACGTTGCTCGCGCCGGCCTTCTCGGCGTTGGCCTGCGCGAGCGCGAGCATTTCCTCGGTCATGTCCAGCCCGTACACCTTGCCCGCCGGGCCGACCCGCTTCGCGGACAGCAGCACGTCGATGCCGCCACCGGAGCCCAGATCGAGCACCGTCTCGCCCTCGCGCAGCTCCGCCACGGCCAGCGGGTTGCCGCAGCCGAGACTGGCCAGCACCGCATCCTCCGGCAGCGAGGACCGCTCCGCCTCGTCGTAGAGGCCGCCGGTCAGATCGGGTGGCTCGGTGGAACATCCGCCGCCGCAGCACGACGCGGCCGCTCGCGTGGTCGCCCGCACGGCGGCCGCCGCGTAGCGCTCCCGCACCTGTTCCCGCACGTCCTGCGCCTGTTCGCCCATCTCGGCACCTCCGGTTTCACGACGATCGATGTTTGTCGATGAAAAGCGTGCACCTTGGGTAGATGGACGTCAAGATAGAAGTCTGTTTAGATAGGCACATGTCGAAACAGTTGCCAATCGTGGACGCGGAGTGCTGCTCGCCGCTGGTGCGTGAACCCCTGTCCGAAACGCAGGCCGCGGACCTGGCGAAGGTGTTCAAGGCGGTCGGCGACCCGGTGCGGTTGCGGCTGCTGTCGCTGATCGCCTCGCACGACGGCGGCGAGGCGTGCGTGTGCGACCTGACCGGCGCGTTCGACCTGACCGGCCCGACCATCTCGCACCACCTCAAGGTGCTGCGCGAGTCCGGGCTGATCACCGGTGAGCGGCGGGGCACCTGGATCTACTACCGGGTCCAGCCCGAGACGCTGGCCCGCCTGGCGGCCGTCCTCACGCCCGCCGAGGGCTCGGTGGTGACGGCGTGACCACCACCGACACGGCCCCCGCCGGGGTGGTCGGCAAGCTGTCCACACTGGACCGCTTCCTGCCGGTGTGGATCGGCGCGGCGATGGTCCTCGGGCTGCTCGCCGGACGCTGGATACCCGGCCTGGAGACCGGCCTCAACGCCGTGGCCGTCGACGGCATCTCGCTGCCGATCGCGCTCGGCCTGCTGGTGATGATGTACCCGGTGCTGGC
>NZ_JBEXTX010000227.1:0-3428 GCF_040614175.1 Amycolatopsis sp. NPDC006131 | reverse complement strand
TTGGCATGTTCGGCCGCCGGTTGGCGGCCTGGGTTGCGGCCCTGGCTCAAGGTGATCGTTGCGTGTCAGGCGACGGGATGACCACCCAGCTCGGGTTTGTTCAAAGCCTTGCGCTGCGCGCTTTAGCTCACTGCGTTTGCCAGTGCTTTGGCGTCTTCTTCGCCGAACGTTTCTTCCAGTTGTTCGGGGGAGTAGTCGAGGTCGATCTGGCCGACCGGGACTCCTCGTGCCGATTCGATGGCGCCTAGGCGGCGTTGTGCCCGGTCGGCCGCGTACTCGATGAACTCCTGCGGGTCGTTGTCGAACGGGCGCGGCTCTTCGAACTGGTCCTGCACCCATTGGATCATCCCGAGCGCGTGCGGCAGCAGTTCGCCCATGCGCTGCTGGACCGCGTCCCACAGGGAATCGTCGGCCGCGATGTGTCGTCGGCAGGTGAAGGTGCCCCACGCCATGTGGCGACGTTCGTCGTCGCCGATGTGCTTCACCAGTTGCTGCATGCCGGGCAGGATGCCGCGCGTGGTGCAGACCTTTTGCCACGCGTAGTAGCCCGTCAGCGCCAGGCTGCCTTCGATCACGTGGTTGTAGGTGACGCTCGCGCGGATCTGGTTCAGCGGGCTCGGGTCGTGCTCCAGCACGGCGAGCGACTCCGGCAGCTCCTCGTAGAACAGCTTGCGGTAGTGCGGGTTCTCACTCACGTACGAGGTCAGGTCCTCCGTCAGCCCCACCGCGTCCATCCACCGGCGGAAGACCTCCGTGTGCTTGGCCTCCTCGAAGCAGAACTGGGTCAGGTACATCTCGTCGCCGAACCGGCCCTCGGCGGCCATCGCCTTCATGAACGGCTGGATGTCCTCCGTCACCGCCTCCTCGCCGGCGATGAACTGCGCGCACAGGTACGTCGACGACCGGCGCTCCTCGTCGGTGAGGGTCTGCCAGTCCTCGGCGTCCTTGCTGAAGTCGATGTCGGCCGGGTTCCAGAACTTCCGGTTCCCCTTCACGAACAGGCGCAACGGGAACGAATCCCAGTTCAGCCCGCCCCGGCGCAGCGAGGCGAATCCGGTGCGGTGCGCGGGCAGGGTTCCAGTCATGTCGCTCACTCCATTGTGGACGAGTAGTGGGTGATGGCCGGTGCGAGCGCGGCGCAGACCAGGTCGGCCGCCTCGGCCGCGGAATGGGTCGGCAGCACCAGGTGGCTCAACGAGAGCCGCACCGCGGTCTCGGCGAGCAGGTTCGCGGCCTCGGTGCTGAGGGTGGGCAGGAACTGGCGGTAGTGCGTCGCGGCGGTGGCCATCGCCGCGGACAGCACCGGCTCACCCCGGGTGGTGAGCAGCGGCAGCAGGTCCTCGCCCTGGGGCGTGCCCAGCGCGGAGGCGACCAGGCGGTTCTCCCTGGCGTGTTCGATCGTGTAGGTGACCGCGCCCCGGATGCCGGTCAGCAGATCGGGCGCCGACGCGAACCGCTGGTGGATGCCGTCCAGGAACTCGCCCGTGGTGCGCAGGACGACCGCCTGCACGAGCGCGTTCTTGTTGCCGAACTCGTTGTAGACCGTCTGACGGCTGACCCCGGCCGCCGACGCCACGTCCGCCATCCGCAGGGCCGCGTAGCCCCGCGCCGCCAGGATGTCGGCCGCCGCGTCGAGCAGGGTCTCCCGGAGCGAAGTCCTGGTCCGCTCCACGAACGAGTCGGTGATCTCAGTCACAAGAACAGCTTGACACACGTTGTCCTGGTGTCAAGGAAGTTGACTCGAACGGCGTCAATGTAAAGCGGTTGTGAGATGCCGGCCGGAACTGTCGGTGGGTCCGGCTACCGTGGCTGTCGTGGGAACAGCCGTCGGATTCGACCTGGACATGACGCTCATCGATCCACGGCCGGGCATGGTCGCGGTGATGAACGCGCTCGGCGAGGAGGCGGGCCTGCCGCTGGACGGTGAGCACTTCGCCGCCAACCTCGGCCCGCCGCTGGACATGGTGCTGCGTGACTTCGGCGCGCCCGAAGACCGCATCGGCGCGCTCGTCGACCGTTTCCGCCAGCTGTACCCGGAGATCGTGATCCCGGAGACCGTCGCCCTGCCCGGCGCGCACGAGGCGCTCGCCGCGGTGCACGAGGCCGGCGGTCGCACGGTCGTCGTCACCGGCAAGTACGGCCCGAACGCGGCGCTGCACGTGAAGGCGCTCGGCCTCGCCGTCGACGTGCTCGTGGGTGAGCTGTGGTCGGACGGCAAGGCGGTGGCGCTGCGCGAGCACGGCGCGACGATCTACGCCGGTGATCACCTGGGTGACGTGCGGGGTGCGCTGGCGGCCGGTGCGGTGCCGGTGGGTGTGACGACGGGCCCCTGCACCCGCGACGAGTTGCTGGCGGCGGGGGCCGAGGTGGTCTTCGAGAGCCTGGCGGAGTTCCCGGCCTGGCTCAGCCGGCAGCCGCTTTCCGGTGCTCGCGAACCAGTGAGATGAGCGACAGGGCGATGCCGAGGGGAGTGGCCACCCCGGCGACGGCGCTCAGCCACACCGGGAGATCCCGCAGGCCGAACGCGAACAGGACGAACACAGCCAGCACGGCCAGCACGCCGACGGCGAACACACCGATCCCGAGCCGCATGAGGAACGGCTTGCGCGGGGAAGTCTTGGCCGGAGTATCCATGGCACAAGGTTAGAACCCATATCTTCTTCACCGGAGGGCGCATACCGGGATAGGCTGGCGGATACGCGTCCTGGGTACGCCCAGGGCGCGTTCGTCGTGCAGGGCGGTCACGTGCCGCCGGTACGCGAGATGACTTACTCAGAGCGAAGGAACGGTGAGGGCAGTGCCGACCGGCAAGGTCAAGTGGTACGACGCGGAGAAGGGGTTCGGTTTCGTCACCCAGGACGGCGGCCAGGACGTCTACATCCGCAAGACCGCGCTCCCCCAAGGGGTCGAGGCACTCAAGGCAGGCCAGCGGCTGGAGTTCGGCGTAGCCGACGGCCGTCGTGGCCCGCAGGCCCTGTCCGTTCGGCTGATCGACAGCCTGCCCTCGGTCGCCGAAGCGCGCCGCCGCCCGGCGGAGGAGCTGCACGGCCTGATCGAGGACATGATCAAGCTGCTCGAGATGAAGGTGCAGCCGGACCTGCGCCGCGGCCGCTACCCCGACCGCAAGAACACCAAGCGGATCGCGGAAGTGATGCGCGCGGTGGCCCGCGACCTCGACCCGTAAGCCAGCTCACAGGGGGAGGGCAGACCTCGCAACCGCCACCCGGCAACGAACGCCAACCACCCCCACGAGCCACCCCTCTCCCGCAACCCGATCCCCAGCCAAATCGGTTGCCGAGCCAACGGGTCAAGGCACGCTTTCCCGCCTTGACGCGGTGTCTCGGCAACCGAACACTGAGAGATCGGGTTCGGGAGGGGCAGATCCGGGCGTAGCGAAGCGAAGCCGGCGCTTCCAGCCGCGCGCAGCG
>NZ_JBEXTX010000226.1:0-3456 GCF_040614175.1 Amycolatopsis sp. NPDC006131 | reverse complement strand
GCACCAAGGACCGCCGCAAGGACCGCGAGTCCTACGCCGAGATGTGGCGCCGCTGGATCTACGACGACTACTACCGCAGCTACCTGCTCCCGCTGGAGAAGTACGGCCTGGTCATCCCGCACGACCTGGTCGAGGAGGCGTGGAACCGGATCACCAACAAGTTCTACGTGCACCGGGTCGCGCAGTTCTTCGCCACCGGCTGGCCGGTCAACTACTGGCGCATCGACGGCATGACCGACGCCGACTTCGAGTGGTTCGAGGACAAGTACCCGGGCTGGTACAACCAGTTCGGCAAGTGGTGGGAGGCCTACAACCGGCTGCGCTACCCGGGCCGCAACAAGCCGATCGCGTTCGAAGAGGTCGGCTACGAGTACCCGCACCGCTGCTGGACCTGCATGGTGCCCTGCCTCGTCCGCGAGGACCTGGTGGTCGACAAGGTCGACGACCAGTGGCGCACCTACTGCTCGGAAACCTGCGCCTGGACCGACAAGGTCGCCTTCCGCCCCGAGTACGAGGGCCGGGAGACCCCGAACATGGGCCGGCTCACCGGCAAGCGCGAGTGGGAGACGCTGCACCACGACCGGGATCTCGCCGACATCGTCAAGGACCTGGGCTACGTCCGCGACGACGGCAAGACGCTCATCCCGCAGCCGCACCTGGACCTGGACGACCCGAAGAAGCTGTGGACGCTCGACGACCTCCGCGGCATCCGGTTCGCCAGCCCGAACGTCACGCTCAACCAGATGACCGATCAGGAGCGCGAGGAGTGGGCCGCGGCCTACCGCGCCAACCCGAACGTCACGGTCGCCTGACGGCCTGAGGACCCGCGGACGGCGGTGTGCCCCCACCGCCGTCCGCTCCCCGGAGAATCGAGAGACCAATGGCCGACAAGCACCGCATCTCCTTCGAACCGGTCGACATCGAGATGGAGGTCGGCGAGGACGAGAAGATCCTCGACGCCGCGTTCCGCCAGGGCATCCACCTCATGCACGGGTGCCGCGAGGGCCAGTGCTCGGCGTGCAAGTCGTACGTGCTGGACGGCGAGATCCAGATGGAGCGCTACTCGACGTTCGCCTGCAACGACGCCGAGGTCGAAGAGGGCTATGTGCTGCTGTGCCGGGCGCACGCCTTCAGCGACTGCACCATCGAGCTGCTCAACTTCGACGAGGAGGAGCTGCTCAACTCCGCCCCGCTGCAGCGGATCCGGACCGAGGTCGTCGAGATCGTGGAGCACACGCACGACATCGTCGGGCTCAAGCTCAAGCCGGTCGACCCGCCGGCGTACGAGTTCAAACCCGGCCAGTACGCCGACCTGACCATCCCGGGCACCGACGAGCACCGGTCGTTCTCGATGGCGACGATCCCATCCACCGCCGACCACATCGAGTTCGTCATCAAGAAGTACCCGGGCGGCCGGTTCTCCGCGTTGCTCGACGACGGGATCGCGGCCGGCGACACGATCGAGCTGACCGGGCCGTACGGCAACTTCACGCTCAAGAACGGGCACGTGCTGCCCCTGGTGCTGATGGCGGGCGGCGCCGGTATGGCTCCGGTGCTCAGCCTGCTGCGCCACCTCAGCGAAACCGGGGACACCCGGCGGATCCGCTTCTACTACGGCGCCCGCACCGCCGCGGACCTGTTCTACCTGGACGAGATCCGCGCCCTGGGCGAACGGCTGCCCGACTTCGGGTTCGTCGTCGCGCTCTCGGAGTCCACCGAGGGCGCCGGTGAGCTCGGGGTCACGGCCGAACCGGGGATGGTCACCGACGTGGTGGCGGCCAGGGAGCCCGAGCTGCACCGCAGCGAGGTGTACCTGTGCGGCCCGCCGCCCATGGTGGACGCCGCGCTGGCGCTGGCGGCGAGCCAGGGCGTGCCGGACGACCAGGTGTTCTACGACAAATTCACCACGTCGGTTCGCGACGAGTAGACATCGCAAGGAGACATCACATGACGAGCAGTGCGAAGACGCGCAGCTTCCCGAAGGTGGAGTTCACCGACTCCGAGGCGGGTGCCCTGGAGTTCCCGAGCTCGAAGAGCCGCAGCTACAACTACTTCAAGCCGGCGAAGCTGCGCGCCACGGTGTACGAGGACGTCACCGTCGACGTGCAGCCGGACCCCGAGCGGCACCTGTCCCAGGGCTGGATCTACGGCTTCGGCGACGGGCCCGGCGGTTATCCGAAGGAGTGGACCGCCGCGAAGTCGTCGAACTGGCACGCCTTCCTCGACCCGAACGAGGAGTGGGAGCAGACGATCTACCGCAACAACTCCGCGGTGGTCCGTCAGGTCTCCCTGTGCCTGGAGAACGCCAAGCGCGCGGGCGCCTACGGCAACTGGAACACCGCCTGGCAGAAGTTCATCGCCCGCAACCTCGGAGCGTGGATGCACGCCGAGAACGGGATGGCGCTGCACGTGTTCACCTCGATCCAGCGCTCCGGCCCGACCAACATGATCAACACCGCGGTGGCCGTCAACGCGGCGCACAAGATGCGCTTCGCGCAGGACCTCGCGCTGTTCAACCTGGACCTGTCGGAGTCGCTGGACACCTTCGACGGGTCGGTGCACAAGGAGGTGTGGGCCTCGGCCGAGGAGTGGCAGCCCACCCGCAAGGCCGTCGAAGAGCTCACCGCGGTCGGCGACTGGGCGGAACTGCTGTTCGGCGCCAACGTCGTGTTCGAGCAGCTCGTCGGCCAGCTCTTCCGGTCGGAACTGGTCATGCAGATCTCCGCCACCAACGGCGACTACATCACCCCGACGATCGTGGGCACCGGCGAGCACGACTACAGCCGCGACCTCGGCTACACGCGGGCGCTGTTCCGCATGCTCACCCGCGACGAGCAGCACGGCGAGGCCAACAAGGAGCTGTTCGGCCGGTGGCTCGCGAAGTGGGTGCCGCCGTGCCTGGACGCCGCCTACGCGCTGCAGCCGATCTGGTCGCAGCCGGCCGAGAAGGCCCGCACCTTCGCCGACTCGCTCGGCGCGACCAAGGAGAAGTTCACCCAGCTGCTCGAGGAGATCGGGCTGGACATCCCGAAGGAGTTGGACAAGTGAGCAGCACCATGCAGTTCGGTTCGCAGGCCGGGTCTTCGAACATGTGCGGCGTCACGCTGATGAACACCCCCGTCGGGCGCGTGGTAGCCGACGTGATGGGAGCCAAGGACGGCGTCTCGCTCGTGGAGTACCCGTCGATGATCCGCGTGGACGGCACCCGGCTCCTGGAGTTCGACTACGACGAGCTGACCGAGGCCCTCGGCGAGCCGTTCGACGGGTCGATCTTCGAGGAGATCAGCTCCACCCACTACGGCCGCATGGTGCACCTGGACGACCGCACCCTGCTGTTCGCCAACCCCGAGGACGCCGCCGAGTACATCGGTTTCGACCTGTCCGCGCACGGCTGACGACACCACACCCCGCACTCGTGGTGGGGGGGGGCGCTCCGGCGCCGCCCCGCACACCTCA
>NZ_JBEXTX010000225.1:0-3886 GCF_040614175.1 Amycolatopsis sp. NPDC006131 | reverse complement strand
GTCAAGGCACGCTTTCCCGCCTTGACAAGCCTGCTCGGCGACTGAAACACACTCAGGGAGAGGGGGCGGGGGTGGTCGAAGGTGACCTTCCGGCGCCGCAAGGCGCACCGCCCGCAGGGCGGACTCCCCGCCGTGTCAGGCGACGGGATGACCACCCGGCTCCGGTGGGGTTGGACCCCAGGTAACCCTTGTGGTTCCGGCCGATTACACTGAACAGGTTGTCTCGGCGAGGCGGGCTCCATGCTGCACCCGGTGCCCGACGTGATCGACGCGGCGGCTTGAGGTCCGCTGCTCGAGCATGTCCGTGGAACTCGCCGCCGATGCGACCACCCGCCATCTGCGCCGCCACGCAAAATTGTTTGAAGGAGTGCTACACCGTGTCCGAGGTACGTCTGTCCGCCGAGCCCCGCACCGAGTTCGGCAAGGGCGCCGCGCGCCGCACCCGTCGCGCCGGCAAGGTTCCCGCCGTGCTGTACGGCCACGGTACCGACCCCCGCCACCTGGCCCTGCCCGCTCTGGAGTTCGCCCGCGTCATCCGTGAGAACGGCAGCAACGCGGTCCTCACCCTCAGCCTCAACGGCGACACCGAGCTGGCCCTGACCAAGACGGTCACCGTGCACCCGATCAAGAACTACATCGAGCACGTCGACCTGCTGGTCGTCCAGCGTGGCGAGAAGGTCACCGTGGACGTCCCGGTCGTGCTGACCGGCGAGCCGGCCCCGGGCACCCTGCAGGTGCAGGAGGTCGACACCCTGTCGATCGAGGTCGAGGCGCTGCACATCCCGGAGCAGTTCGAGGTGTCCATCGAGGGCGCCGAGGCCGGCACCCAGATCCTCGCCTCGCAGGTCACCCTGCCCGCCGGCGCGGTCCTGCTGACCGACCCGGAGAGCCTGGTCGTCGCCGTCAACGAGGCGCAGGCCACCTCCGCGGAGCCCGCCGAGGAGACCGGCGACGAGGCGGCCGAGAGCGCCGCCGAGTAAGTGAGTTCGGACGTTCCCGGGGCCGGCGAGCTGGTTCTGCTCGTCGGCCTCGGCAATCCCGGCCCGCGTTACGCCGGCAACCGGCACAACGTGGGTTTCATGGTGCTCGACGAGCTCGCCGCCCGCGTCGGCGGCAAGTTCAAGACCCACAAGTCCGGCGGTGAGGTCCTGGAAGGGCGTCTCGCCGGGCGTCGCGTCGTGCTGGTCAAGCCGCGGTCGTTCATGAACGTCTCCGGCGGCCCGGTCGCGGGCGCGGCGAAGTTCTACAAGGTCGACCCGAGCGGCGTCGTCGTCGTGCACGACGAGCTGGACGTGCCGTTCGGCGGGCTGAAGCTCAAGCTCGGCGGCGGCGAAGGCGGCCACAACGGGCTGCGCTCGATCAGCAAGTCCCTCGGCACGCGTGACTACTACCGCGTGCGCTTCGGCATCGGGCGGCCCCCTGGCCGGATGGACCCCGCCGATTTCGTGCTCAAGGACTTCTCCACGGTGGAGCGCAAGGACCTCCCGCTGGAGCTGGACCGGTGCGCCGACGCCGTCGAAGCGCTGATCGGCAAAGGGCTGACAGCGGCCCAAAACGACTTCCACGCTGGGTGAGCGTCAGTCACCCACAGGTGTTCCTCTCACCGCTCCATGGTGTTCCAGGGGGACAAATGCTCTTCCGGAGGTTTGATCCGGCGGCTAGGACGGGATTAGGGAAGTTGTCCCGTCCACGCTGAACTGGAGCACTCCACATGTCCCTTTCCGCCGAAGACGTTTATCGAGTCGAGTTCGGTAACGCCCCCATCGGCCGGCGCGGGTACGCCAAGCACGAGGTCGACGAGTTCGTCGAGCGCATCGCCAGGACCCTGGTGGGCGAGGACGACCTGACGGCCGCCGAGGTGCACCACGTCATGTTCAGCAAGCCGCTGCTCGGGAAGCGGGGCTACGACGAGCGCGAGGTCGACGAGTTCCTCGACCAGGTCGAAGACGAGTTCGCCCGCCGAGGCGGCCGCCCCTACCCGGTGCCCGAGGCCCGGACGGTCACGCAGGCGACCGCACCACGCGCGGAAGGCGACCCGGCCGAGATCCCGAAGGTGACCCTCACGGAGTGAGCAGCCGCCGAACTCGCGCCTGAGCGCAGACCACACCCCCTGGAACGTGGGGCTCGCGCACACCCGGCGAGCCCCACGCCCAGCGAGCCCTGCGCCCGGCCCCGCGAACCCCACACCCCAGCGAATGAACTCCCCACCCGGGCCGGGTGGGGCGGCGGTCAGGAGGCGGCGTTCTTCGCGATCGCGTCGGCGTACTGGACCGCCGTCGCAGCGCGTTTGACCTTGCCGGACGGCGTCTTGGGCAGGCTGCCTGCCGGCAGGACGACCACCGCGTACGGCCGCGCGTCCACCGCGTCCCGCACCCGCGCCGCGACCTCCTTTTGCAGCCTCCGCTCGGCCTCGGCGTCGCCGGCCAGCTTCGACTCCAGCACCACCGCGAACCGCTCCCGGCGCGTCCCCGCGTCGATCCGCACGGCCACCGCGTTGCCTGCCCGCACCCCGTCCACGGCGGTCGCGGCGCGTTCGATGTCCGTCGGGTAGATGTTGCGGCCACCCATGATGATGACGTCCTTGCGGCGCCCGCAGATCACGATCTGCCCGTCGACCAGGTACCCGAGGTCGCCGGTCGCGAGCCAGCCCTCGGCGTCCTGCGTCGGCTTCGGGCCCTCCATCGTCAGGTAACCGGGCGTCACGGCCGGGCCGGTCAGCTGGATCTCCCCGACCTCGCGGTCGCCGAGCACCTTGCCGCTGTCGTCGACGATCCGCGCCTCCAGCCCGTCCAGCGGGCGGCCAAGCACGGCGAACGAGCGGACCTCCTCGGTCCCGCGCCGCGGGTCGCCCTCGGGCACCGGCACCGCCCGGTTGTCCGCCTCGAGCGCGTCGGCCTCGATGACGTCCAGCGTCAGTCCGGTGAACAGCGGCGCGAACGACACCGCGAGCGTCGCCTCGGCCATGCCGTACGCGGGGAACACGCACTCCGCGGGCATCTTGAACCGGGCGCCACCCTCGACGAACGACTGCACGGCCGACTCGTCGATCGGCTCGGCCCCGTTCAGCGCGATCCGCAGCGTGGACAGGTCGTAAGCGTTTTCGTCCTCCACCCGCTGCAGCCGCTTGCCGACGATGGCGTAGGCGAAGTTCGGGGCCGCGGTGGTGGTGGCGCGGTACTTGCTGATCAGCTCGGGCCAGATCAGCGGCCCGGTGAGGAACTCGGCCGGGGTGATCTTGATCAGCTCCACGCCGAACGTCATCGGCACGGTCAGGAACCCGACCATGCCCATGTCGTGGAAGGTGGGCAGCCAGGACACCATGATGTCCTTCGCGAAGTCGAACTCCGCCCGCTCCACCATGGCCTTGACGTTGGTGTAGAGGTTGCCGTGGGTGATCCGCACGGCCTTCGGGTCGGCGGTCGAGCCGCTGGTGAGCTGCAGCAGCGCCAGGTCGTCCTCGCCACGCGCCACCGGCTCGGCGATCGGCTCGCCCTCGAACAGGTCGGTGATCATCCGGAACCCGATGTTGTGCTCGGTGAGCACCGGCGCGAGCGCGTCGAACGGCTCGCCGAGCACGACCAGCTTCGCGTCGATCATGCCCAGCACCTTGACCGTGTCCTCGGCCCACAGCGCGAGGTCGGTGCGCGGGGTGGGCTGGTGCAGCATCGTCACGCTGCCCCCGGCGAGCCACACCGCCTGCACCGTCGGCGCGATCAGCGCGGGCGCCCCGGCCAGTACGGCGACGGCGCTGCCCGGCTCCAGGCCGCCCGCGACGAGCGCGCCGGCCATCCGCCGCGCCTGCTCGTGGACTTCGGCCCAGGTCCGGCGCACCGGCTCCTTTCATCGCCCGCTCGTACATGTCCCGCACGACCGACTTCGGCTTCAG
>NZ_JBEXTX010000224.1:0-4044 GCF_040614175.1 Amycolatopsis sp. NPDC006131 | reverse complement strand
CAAACATGAATTAGGGTCTGCCAAACAGCACCCGCGCGTGAGGGTTTCGGTGGCACACGCGCCCGCGAGCCCCGCTCGCGGGCGCTTCTTTTCGTTCGTGCGCAAGCCGTGCGCGTTGAAGGGTTCCCGTCCCCTGCCGCCCGGAATCGCGATCCCTTCGACGTGCCGTACGAGGACGGTGGCCTGCCCGGCTACTTGCTGCGGCCCGACGCCTCGGGCCGCAGCAGGCGGACGCTCGTGGTGCCCCACGGCAGCCAGGGGTGGTGGACGTGCCGGCCTCGTGGACCGCGCCCCTGCCAGGGGGCATGGACCCGCAGCTCGACGCGGGCGAGAGCGACGGGTCCTCCAAGGACGTGCGGACGGCCGAACGCCCGCCGGACGGTGGAGTTCCGCGCCCGCCCCTACGGCTTCCGGGACCGCTTCCACCTCTGCCGCCCCGTGCGCGAGTACCGGCGAGGAGCAGGCTTCGGCCGTCCGCACTCCCCGCTGTTGACCGATCCCGAGTGTGAGCAGTTCTGGCCCGGCCAGGCCGCCCGGTCGGCCGGGGTCGTGCGGTTCACCAGGTCGGAAGGCGTGTCCGGGCACTGTGAGCCGATGGCACGGCTGCTAGTCGAGCAGCGGGTGTTCGACTGGCTCGGCGAGTGGATCGGCCAGGGCCGCGCCGTATAGGTCGTTATACGCCGATCGCGGCTCGCGGCCTGCGCTACCGCAGCTGGTCGCGGCGGCGCGTGAGGTAGGCGGTCTCCGCGGTGTTGCCCGCCAGCTCGATGGCCTTGCCGTAGGCCGCGCGGGACTCCGGGCCGCGGCCGAGCCTGCGCAGCAGGTCGGCGCGGGTGGCGTGGAACGCGTGGTAGCCGGCCAGCCGAGGCTCCAGGCGGTCGACGGCGGCGAGCGCCACCTCCGGGCCGTCGAGTTCGGCGACCGCGACGGCCCGGTTGAGGGCGACGATCGGCGAGGGGTCGAGGCGGACGAGCTGGTCGTAGAGAGCCAGGATCTGCGACCAGTCGGTGTCGCGGCTGTCGCGGGCCGACGTGTGCACGGCGTTGATCGCGGCCAGGATCTGGTAGCGGCCCGGCGCCACCCCGGCCGCGGCGGCCGCGAGGCGCTCGCGCACCAGCCGGTGGCCCTCGGCGATGAGCGCGGCATCCCAGGCGCCGCGGTCCTGCTCGTGCAGGGGAACCAGCTCGCCGCTCGCCGACACCCGTGCCGGGCGGCGCGCCTCGATGAGCAGCATCAGCGCCAGCAGCCCGGCCACCTCGCCGTCGTGCGGCAGGAGTGCGCGGATCAGGCGGGTGAGCCGGATCGCCTCGGCGGTCAGGTCGTCGCGGACCGGGGCGGCGCCGGACCCGGTGGCCAGGTAGCCCTCGTTGAACACCAGGAACAGCACCGCGAGCACACCGGACACGCGTGTCGGGAGGTCCTCCGCCGACGGCACCCGGTACGGGATGCGGGCGGCCTTGATCTTGGCTTTCGCGCGGGTGATCCGACGCTCCATCGCGGTCTCGGCCACCAGGAACGCGCGGGCGATCTCGCGCACGGTCAGGCCGCCGACCATGCGCAGCGTCAGCGCCACGCGAGCCTCCACCGCCAGCGCGGGGTGGCAGCAGGTGAAGATCAGCCGCAGCCGGTCGTCGTCGATGACGCCGAGGGGCCCGGGTGGTTCGTCGTCGTGCACCATCCGGGCCTCCTTCTGCTTGTCGTCGCGTTTGTTCTCGCGCCGGATGCGGTCGATGGCCTTGCGGGTGGCGGTGGTGGTCAGCCAGGCGCCGGGGTTGGGCGGCACCCCGTCGGCGGGCCACCGCTCGACCGCGGTCGCGAACGCCTCGGCAGCGGCCTCCTCGGCGATGTCGAGGTCGCCGAAACGCCGGGTCAGGGCGGCCACCACCCGGGCCCACTCCTCGCGGTGGGCCCGGGTGACCGCCTCGCGCGCGTCCGTCACCGGAACGGCCGCACCTCGATCTTGCGGTCGCAGATCTTGGAGGCCTCGGTGGCGAGCTTGAGCGCCACGTCCAGATCGGGGGCCTCCCAGATCCAGACGCCGGCGAGGTACTCCTTCGACTCGACGAAGGGCCCGTCGCTGAACACCGCCTGCTCGCCCCGATTGTCGACGACCGTGGCCGACTCGGTGTCCGCGAGCCCGCCCGCGAAGACCCAGTAGCCCTCGGCGATCAGGCGTTCGTTGAACGCGCTGATGGCCGGCTGCCGGTCCGTCCGGCCGGGGTTGTCCTTGTCGTCGATGACGGAAACCAGGTACTGCATCTGAAGATCAGCTCCTCGGGTGGGCGGGGTTTTCAGGCGGTGGCGTACTGCGGGCGCCCGGCGGGCCGGTAGACCTGGATGGTCACGCCCTTCGAGTCGGTCCGCGAGTCGACGAGGTCGAGCGCGAGATCGGGGCCCGCGTCCGGGAACAGCCGCGCGCCCTGCCCGACGACCACCGGGATCACGATCAGGGTCAGCTCGTCGACCAGGTCGTTGGCCAGCAGCCACCGGATCAGGGCGCCGCTGCCGTGCACCTGCAGTTCGCCGCCGGGCTTGGCTTTCAGGTCGGCGACGGCGGCGGCCAGGTCGCCGCGCAGGACGGTGGTGCCCGCCCACGCCGGGTCGGTCAGGGTCGTCGAGGCGACGTACTTGGGCCGGTCGTGCAGCGCCCGCCGGACGGGCTCCCAGCCGGGGACGTCCGCGTCGGTCCCCCACGCGCCGGCGAACAGCTCGTAGGTCCGCCTGCCGAACAGGAACGCGTCGGCGCGCTGGTAGGTCTGCTTGATCAGCGCGTGGGTGCTGTCGTCGCCCTTGCCCATCGCCCAGCCGCCCCGCTCGAACCCGCTGCGGCGGTCCTCCTCCGACGCGCCGCCGTTGCCCTGCATCACGCCGTCGACGCTGATCTGGGTCATGGTCGTCAGCTTCATGGTCGCGGTTCCTCCACCTCGGCGCCGCCCCATCCGCGGGCGGCCTCACCCTGACCACGAACGCGACCACCCGGATCCGACACCGCCCCCCGGAATTTTTTTGGCCGCGGGCCTACCGGCGGGTGAGCAGGAAGATCGGCAGCTCGCGGCCGGCGGCGAGGCGTTCCATCTCGTAGCCGGGCCAGAAGTCGAGCAGGCGCTGCCACATCCGGTCGTAGTCCTCGCCCTTGACCGGCTGCGCGGTGACCGGGATTTCCTTCCCGCGGATGGCCACCGTCGCCTCGGCGTGCTCGCGCAGGTTGAAGGTCCAGCCGGGGTCGCGGGGGCGGCCCCAGTTGGAGCCGACGAGCACGAAGCCGTCCTCGTGCGGGAAGTACAGCAGGTTCGTGCTGCGCGGCAGGCCGCTCTTGCGCCCCAGGGTGGTCAGCCGCAGCGACGGCAGGCCCGCGATGCCGACCAGCGTCACCCGGCCGCCGAACCAGCGGTGCAGCCGCTTGTCCGCCCAGATGATGACCTTCGCGAGCCGCATCAGCCACGGGCGGGTGCCCAGCCTGCGGGCCAGGAGCGGGAGCGGATTCTTCACGACCCCTATTGGACCACCCGCCCGCCCCCGCCACCGGGCACCCCACGCTGCGGCGCCGGTCACGATCCCGCAGCGGCGAGGCCTGGTCGGTTTCCGGGGCGGGTGACGGGCAGGTGTCGCACCAGATGCGGAAGCATCGGCGCACCCGGGGCAGGGACAAGCCCGAGCCACGAGCGGCGGTCCGTTGCCGCCGAGAGTGCGGACCTGGTCGGCCCGGCCTTCGGCACGGCTGAGCAGCCTGCGCCGCGGCGCCGGCCACCGCCCCCTCAGCGGCACCGCGAGCCCTTGTCCGCGTGACGGGCAGGCATCGCACCAGATGCGGAAGCATCGGCGCATCCGCGGCCAGGCCGGGACCGACCGGAACCACGAGCGGCCATCCGTTGCCGCGATCGTGCCGGACCCGGCCTCCGGCGCGGCGGAGCAGCCCACGCCGCGCCGCCGGTCAGGATCCCCCCGCGGCCGGCTAGGCCGTGTCTGACAATGTCTTTGTCCAGGTGATGACGTCGTGGATGAGGATGGCGGCGCGGTAGAGCGTGGCCAACTTGTCGTAGCGGG
>NZ_JBEXTX010000223.1:0-4198 GCF_040614175.1 Amycolatopsis sp. NPDC006131 | reverse complement strand
GCCGTGAGGCGCCCCTGCGCGAAGCGCAGGAAAAAGATCAAAAGAGTCCTCGCCGGACGGGCAGGCTCCGGGATGACCAGGGGTTGGGTGCCTCGACTCACCTCGTGCGGGTGGTTGCGCTGGGTGGTCATCCCGTCGCCTTCCGGTTTGTGCATATCACCTTGATCCAGGGCCGCAAGGTTGGCATGTTCGGCCGCCGGAGAGAGCCTGGGTTGCGGCCCTGGCTCAAGGTGATCGTTCAGTTCCAGGCGACGGGATGACCACCCAGCTCAGTTGGGGGTGGTGCACCTTGCGGCGCGCTTTTGCAGGTAGCGCTGCTCGGGGAGGCTCGTCGTCCGCTTCGCGGCCAGTTGGTATTCCGTGCGGGCCTCCGCTGTCTCGCCTGCCCGTTCCAGCAGGTGGGCGCGGACGGCGTGCAGGCGGTGGTGCTTGGCCAGGCGCGGATCCTCGGTCAGCGAGTCCAGCAGCTCCAAGCCGGCTCGGGGGCCGGACGTCATCGCCACGGCCACTGCCTTGTTCAAGGTCACCATGGGGTTCGGGGCGATCCGCTCCAGCAGTCCGTACAGCGCCACCACCTGGGGCCAGTCCGTCTCCTCGTCGCTGGCGGCTTCGTCGTGCACCGCGGCGATCGCGGCCTGCAGTTGGTACGCGCCGAGCCGGGTGGTCTTCGCCAAGGCCTCGCTGATCAGGGCGACCCCCTCTTCGATCAGGGCGCGGTCCCAGCGGGTGCGGTCCTGTTCGGACAGCGGGATCAGCTCGCCGTCGACGCTCCTCGCGAACCGCCGGGCGTGGGTCAGCAGCATCAGCGCCAGCAGGCCCGCGACCTCCCAATCCGACGGCAGCAAGCGCCGCACCAGGCGGGTCAGCCGGATCGCCTCCGCGGCCAGGTCGTCGCGCTGCAGGTCGGGGCCCGCGGTCGCCGTGTAGCCCTCGTTGAACATCAGGTACAGCACGTGCAGGACCGAGTTCAGCCGCTCGCCCCGCTCCTCCTCGGGCGGCAGGCTGAACCGGGCGCCCTTCACCTTCTGCTTCGCCCGGCTGATCCGCTGGGCCATCGTCGCCTCGGGGACGAAGAACGCCTTCGCGATCTCGGCCGTCGTGAGGCCGCCGACGGCGCGCAGGGTCAGCGCGGTTTGCGACGGCACCGACAGCGACGGGTGGCAGCACAGGAACAGCAGGGTGAGGGTGTCGTCCGTGTCGCCGGGGCCGCGTTCGTCCGCGCCCGGCGCCACCAGCTGCGTCGCCGGGGTGGCGAGCAGGTCCTCGTCCTCCCGGCGGCGTCGTGCGCTGTCGCTGCGCATCCAGTCGGTCAGGCGCCGCGTCGCGACCGTCAGCAGCCACCCGCGCGGGTTGTCCGGCACACCGGTCTCGCCCCACTGGGTCGCGGCCGCGAGCAGCGCCTCCTGCACCGCGTCCTCACACGTGTCGAGCCCGCCGTAGCGGCGCATGAGGATCGCCAGCACCTGCGGCGCCAGGTCGCGCAGCAGGTCGTCGGTCATCCCTCGCCGCCGTGCAGCACGGGCCACACCTCGACCTGCCGGAACGCGGCGAACGGGTTGTCCGCCGCGATCTCCAGTGCCCGCTCCTCGCTGTCCACCTCGAGCATCGCCACGCTGGCCAGGTACTCCTTGGTCTCCAGGTACGGCCCGTCGGTGACCGTCGTCTGCCCGTCGCGGACCCGGACGACCTTCGGGTCCGCGATGCCGTACGCGCCGAGCAGCTCGCCGGACGCGAAGTACTTCTCGTTGAACGCGTCCTGCGCGGCGACGGCCGCCTGCCACTCGTCCGGAGTCACCGAGTCCCACAGCTCCTGGTTGCCGTACAGAATCACCATGTACTTCATGGGGGTCATCCTCCCTGGTCGAGTCTCTGTCGGAAGGAGGTCCGGAGCGGATCACGTTTTCTCGACATGGCGCGCGGAGAATTTTTCCGGCCTAGAGTCAGCGGTGTGGACCTGCCCGTGATGCCGCCGGTCAAGCCGATGCTGGCGAAGGCCGTGCACGAGATGCCCCGCGAACCCGGGCTGCACTACGAGCCGAAGTGGGACGGGTTCCGCTGCGTCGTGTTCCGCGACGGTGACGAGGTCGAGCTGGGCTCCCGCAACGACCGGCCCCTGACCAGGTACTTCCCCGAGCTGGTGGACCTGCTGAAGGCCGCGCTGCCGGAGCGGTGCGTGGTCGACGGCGAGATCGTCATCGTCACCAGCGGCGGTCTCGATTTCGACAGCCTCCAGCTCCGGCTGCACCCCGCCGCGTCCCGGGTGCGGAAGCTGGCCGCGGAGACACCGGCCAGCTTCGTCGCGTTCGACGTGCTCGCCCTCGACCACGCCGACCTGACCGGTGAACCGTTCCAGCGCCGCAGGCACGTCCTCGAAGGGGTGCTCGACGACTCACTCGCCCGGGTGCACCTGACGCCGATGACCCAGGACCCGGACGTCGCGCAGGACTGGTTCACCCGGTTCGAGGGCGCCGGGTTCGACGGGGTCATGGCGAAGCCGGGCGACCTGCCGTACGAGCAGGACAAGCGGGTGATGTGGAAGGTCAAGCACGAGCGCACCGCGGACTGCGTGGTCGCCGGGTTCCGCTGGCACAAGGACGGCAACGGGATCGGATCGCTGCTGCTCGGCCTGTACGACGCGGACGGGCGGCTGCAGCACATGGGCGTGGCGAGCAGTTTCACCGCCGCGCGACGCCGGGAGCTGGTCGACGAGCTGGCGCCGCTGCGGGAGGGCGCGATGGGGGAGCACCCGTGGCGCGAGTGGGCGTCGTTCGAGCCGGACGGTAGGCGGGTGCCGGGCGCGCAGAGCCGGTGGAACGCGGGCAAGGACCTGTCGTGGGAGCCGGTGCGGATCGAACTGGTCGCCGAAGTCCGGTACGACCACCTGCAGGCGGGCCGCTTCCGCCACGCGACGCGCCTCGTGCGGTTCCGGCCCGACCGGACCCCGGACTCGTGTCGGTACGACCAGCTGGAAGAGGTGCCGCCGGCGGAGCTGACCGCCCTGTTCAGCGAGGTGAGAGCGTGAGCGCTGTACCGATTGAAGGCACCGAGGTCAGCATCTCGTCGCCGGACAAGGTGTACTTCACCGAGCGCGGCGAGACGAAGCTCGACCTGGTCCGGTACTACCAGGCGGTCGAGGGCCCGTTGATGAACACGCTGCGGGACCGGCCGTTGCTGCTGGAGCGCTATCCCGACGGCGCGAGCGGCAAGTCGTGGTTCCAGAAGCGCGTCCCGAAGTCGACGCCGTCCTGGGTGCGGACCACCGTGGTGTCCACCCCGAACGGAACGACCTCGGACGCCCTCGTGGCGGCCGACCTGGGGCACATCCTGTGGGCGGTGAACCTGGGCTGCATCGGTTTCCACGTCTGGCCCTACCGCGCCTCGGCGCCCGAGTTCGCCGACGAGCTGCGAATCGACCTGGACCCGTCGCCCGGGGTGACGTTCGAGCAGGTCCGCGAGGCGGCGGTGCTGACGAAGGACCTGCTGGACTCCCTGGGCATCGCGGCCTACATCAAGACAACGGGCTCCCGTGGCCTGCACGTCTACGTGGCGCTGGAACCACGGTGGGACTCCTACGCGGTGCGCGCTGCCGCGGTCGCCCTGGCGCGGGAGCTGGAGCGCAGGCACCCGGACCTCATCACGGCGCAGTGGTGGAAGGAAGAACGGGGCGCGAGGGTCTTCGTGGACTTCAACCAGAATGCCCCACACAAGACGGTCTTCGGCGCGTGGTGCGTCCGCCCACGGCCAGGCGGGCAGGTCTCGACGCCCATTTCGTGGGACGAGCTGTCCACAGTGGAACCAGGGGAGTTGACTCTGTCGACGGTGCCGGACCTGGTCGCTCGGCGAGGTGACCCATGGGCGCAGATGCGGGAGCGGCCGCAGACGATCGAGCCGCTGCTGGAGATGTCGGAGCGGGACATGGCAGCCGGGATGATGGATGCGCCGTGGCCGCCCGTGTACCCGAAGCAGCCGAACGAGCCACCCAGGGTGGCACCGAGTCGGGCAAAGAAGAGCTAGCGCCACGAGCAACAAAACGCCGCCCGGCAACGAAACGCCACCGAGCAGCCCAACCCCCCCTCAACCGCAAGCCGGCAACGCAAAGCAGGCGACTACCCCAACCAGACCTCCCCCGCCCCCGATCCACAGCCTGCTTTTAGTCGCCGATCAGGCGTGTCAAGGTACTCTTTCCCGCCTTGACACG
>NZ_JBEXTX010000222.1:0-4308 GCF_040614175.1 Amycolatopsis sp. NPDC006131 | reverse complement strand
CCGGAGCGGTTGCAGCCCCCGGTGCGCATCCGGTGTTCGGGCTACACGTCTATGGACGCTTCCTTCGTCGCATGAAGTCAAGCGTGGTGCGAAAGATTTCTGTGGAATGGGTGTGGCGCATGCTCAATCGAGAGCCGGGTCGTTCTCCGTCGGTGCCGGTGCGACAACGGGGCCGCCTAGGGCGACAGCGACGCAACAGCCCAGGGATTCGGTGCCGTGCACATCCCAAAATCCTCGACAGATGGCCTGCGTGCCGATCGGCTTTCCGGCCGCTGGCAGGGTTTCATGGCAGAGAATCCAGCTTCCGCGTGCTAGCGCCACCTGAACCATCTGGTCGCGCTCGCCGGGCTCGAGGTCCATCAGGTTGCCCGGGCGGAAGATACACGTGTCGCACAGGCGTGACAGGACTCGTGGCAGCCCGGTCGAGGCATCGCGCACGTCGCCGAGCGGATCGTCGGCGTTGACCTGGTAGGTCAGGAGGAGCACGTAGGTTCCGGTCACCGGGTGCACGGGCTCGCCGGCCTGGTCGCTTACCCAGATCAGCGGGCAGGGGAGGTTCTGGTGCTGCGGCGCGTGCGGCTGTTCGAGGTTGTAGAACTGGCGCGCGGTCCAGTCGACGTTGAGCTCTCGCTGATCAGGTAGCGCGATGCGCACCCACCAGTGGTCGCCACCTGCGCTGTACCGGTTGGAAGCGTCGCCGTAGACCAGGAACACGTCGAGGTCGGCCGACCTTGCGATCAGGTTCTTCGCGAAGGCTTCGGACACCGACTTCGAGTTGCCGCCGGCCTCGAACGTCCGTTGCAACTCGTCCGGGGAGATGCCGGGGTAGGCCATCCAGATGCGGATGATCGACTCGAACTCGAAGTCGTCGATGGCGGCGCGAATGTTGTGCGGCAGTTGGTGCCGATCGATGGTTTTCATCGGCAGGTCCTTCCGCCACCACGAGGGTTGGGGTCGCCCGAGATGGTGAGCGTGTACACGGCCTCGGGTTCGGTAGCGAAACAAATCTGCTGGTTGCCGGGGGTCACGATGCGCCAGTCGGATTGCCGGACGAAGTCGGCGCAGTAGTAGCTGCCGAGCAGGATTCCGTCTCGCGTGACCGTGCCGTACAGGGTTCGCTGTGCATCGGCCGGGTCCGCCACCGCGGCGGTGATCACGCAGCCGTTCTCGGTGAAGGTGCGGATGACGATTTCCGTGGCGTGTTCGTCGTGGTGTTCCATGGTGCTGGTCTCCTTGTCATCGTTGGCGGGTTCTGGTGCGACGGTGATCCGGTAGCGGGGGCAGCCGGGGGCGTGGGGGCGGCACGCGGCGACATCGGTGACGTGGCGGCCGGTGAAGCGTTCGACGGCGGTGGTGACGGCCTGCGGGTGGGTCATGTCGCCGGTGGCCGGGAACGTGCATTCGGCCCACCGGTCCGGTCCGGTCGCGATCGAGACCTGGTAGCGGCCGTCGACGATCTCGCTGATCACGTACCAGATCCGGTCGTCCGGTACGTCCGCGTGCTGGGTTGCCGTGTGCACGGGGCCTCCTTGTCAGCGGGCGGCGCGCAGGGCGGCCGTGGCGGCGCGTCCGATGGCCTGGGCGGTGGCGGCGGGGTCGGTGAGCAGGTGGACGCGTGCCCCGGCGAGCGGGGTGTCGTGCTTGCTGGTGGTCAGCCACAGCACCGCGCACCCGGTGGCGCGTAAGCGGTTGAGTCGCTTCTGTCCTTCGGCGCGAGGCTGGTCGCGGAAGTTGCCGTCGGAGACGATGACCAGCAGCCGCGCCGCGCCGGGCGCGGCCAGGCCGAGCGCGCCGTCGAGGGCGTCGATGGCGGTGGGGATGTCTTCCCAGTTGTCGTTGGACTGGAACTCGGTGACGACGGACGGGGTGCGGCCGGGGTGGATCAGGGGCCGGACGTTGTTGCCGAAGATCACCGTGGCCGTGTCGGCGGGGACCCGGGTGTGGCGGGCGGCGTGCGCGAGGATCCAGGCGGCCGAGGCGACGTGCTCACGTGCCCACCGCATCGTGCCGGACACGTCGCATGCCACGCCGAGCCGCAGCGGTGGGGTGGGCGTCATGGTGCGGGTGATGCGGGTGAACGGTTCGGCGGTCGGCAGCGCTCCAGCGGCGCGCTGGGCGTCGGCGGCGAGGGCACCGCGCATCCGCAACCGCCCGGGCGGAACCACCGAGGTCGTGCGGATCGCGCCCCGGTCGCGCACCCCGGCGGTGTCCAGCGCCCGGGCCAGTACGCGAGCGGCGGTGCGTTCCTCCGGCTTCGGTGGGCGTGTCCCGGCCAGGCCGGTGCGGCCGTCCCTTGGCCCGCCGAGCCGGAAGGTCTGCCGAGCGGCGCGTTCGGCCTCCTTGCGGGCGATGTCCTCGCGTGCATGCGCGGCGGCGGCGCGGGTGGCGGGATCCTCCGGGGGTTGCTCGTGCGCCACGTTGGCGGCCACGGTGTCGAGCACGGTCGCGATGGCTTCCGCGATCGGGGACGGGCCGGTCGGGAGTGCGCCGGTGCCATTGGCCGGGTCACCGTTGGCCGCAGGGGGCGGGGTGGGGTTGGCGGGGTCGGTGCCGAGAATGTCGCACCACTGCCGCCCGAGGTCGAGCATCGTCTGCCCGTCGTTGTCGGCCGTGCGCAGCGCACGCCGCCACACGATCCGCAGCTCGTCCAGCTTGTCCCTGCCGAGCACGTCTTCGATCACGCGACCGACCGGCGCGACCTCGGCGTGGGTCAGCACTCCGGCGTCAGCCCGGCCGAGGAGCAGGGCAGCAGCGCGCGCGGCATCGGCGGGGGTCATCTGCGGGGCGGTGGCGGGGTCGGCGTAGAGGTGTAGGTCGTCGGCGACGAGGTCCTTCGCGGCGGCCCGCAACCAGTGCCGGTCGTCGGGGCGGCGCCGGATCTGGGCGGCTTCCATGCGCGCTTCTTCCAGCAGCATGGCGGCATCGACCACTCCGGGCGGTGCGTCGTCGGGCGGGTCCCAGGCGGTGTGTTTGGCGTGGCCGCATTCGTGGGTGAGGGCGCCCCAGGTGGCGGGGTAGCGGGTGCGGTCGCTGATGTCGGCGGGGTCGACGGTGGCGGGGTCGACCTTGAGGTGGTTGCCGTCGACCTCGATCAGCGCGGGGCCGGGGTAGAAGCAGGCTGCCGCGCCGCCGCCCGCGCCGGGTGCGATGGTGACCAGGAGGTCGTCGCGGTCAGCGATCACGGGGACCTCGTCGGCCAGGGCGGCGGACAGGGTGAGCCATTCGGGGCGGGCCGGGAACACAGCGGCACCGGTGGCGGCCGGGTCAGCGAGGTGGTTGCTCATCCTTCCGTCCTTTCCGGACAGTCGTTCGTGGATCAGATGCGGGTGCCGAGTGCGAGCGGGGCGAGATCTTTGCCGAACACCTGCCGGACCACAGCGGCGACGGTCGCGCGGTCCTCTTCCGGCGCGGTTCCCACCAGGTTTCCGGCGGCGGCTTCAGGGCCGAGCACGTCGGCGATTTTCTGGAACGCCTGCAGTTCGCGGAGCTGGGGCGCCCAGCCGACTTCGCCATTGGCGTGCCGGGTGGCGAGATTGCGCGCGATCTTCACCGCCCGCTTGTCGATCTTGAGTTGCGCGGCGAGGTCGTAGTCGGTGGACACCTGGATCTGTGCTGCGAACCGGGATGACAGGGCATCGGTGAGCACCGCGCCGTGCACGCCGGGGTTGTGCCCGGCAACGACGTAGAACCCGGGCGCGGCGTCGATGATTTCGCCGCCGTTGGCCTTGATGATGATCTGGCGGCGGCCGTCCATCGCGGGATAGACCACGGCGAGCACGGTCGGCGGGATCAGGGTGGCGTCGTCGATGAACAGGGTCCGGCCCTCACGCATCGCGCGCACCAGCGGGCCGTGGATGAACGTGTATCGCACGTTGCCGCTTTCGTCGACGGTCTGGGCATACTCACCGACCAGGTCAGCGACCGTGGTGTCCCCGTCGCCCTGAACGGTCAGCAGGTCGGGGAACGCGGCTTCCACCACCGACGTTTTCCCAGTGCCGGGCGGGCCGTACATCAGGGCGGGGACCCCGGCGTCGCGCAGCTTCCGCAGTGCCACCACATCGGGCATCCCGGACAGTAGGCGTGGGTGGTAGGGCGTCCCGTTGGGACGCGTCACCGGACCGGTGACCGGTGCGGGTGCGGCGGCCGTGGCGGGTGGTGTGGTAGCGCGCGTCGGGCTCGCCGTCGTCCTTTTCGGACGGACCGAAGCAGGGGACGGGGCGGGGGTGATCGACGCAGCGGCGACGGTCTCGGTGGTCCCGGTCGCGCGATAGGACAAGGGGGCGGCGGAAACCGTGATCGCGTGGCCCT
>NZ_JBEXTX010000221.1:0-4388 GCF_040614175.1 Amycolatopsis sp. NPDC006131 | reverse complement strand
GCGGCGCCCCAGGGCGCGAGCGGGCCCCGGAGCGCCCCGGAGCGCCCCGGAGCGCCCCGCCGCGGCGGCAGCCGGGGCCGCGTTGGCGGCCTGCGGCAGCCAGATCGCCACGGCAGGGGCGGCCACCGACCGGTGACCGCCCCTCCCGTCAGTGCCCTGCCACCCCGCTGAGCTCGTTCGGCTCGTGGGGCAGCGTCACGCTCCGGCGCTTCTCCCCCGTCGCCAGGTCGATCAGGTGCACTTGCCGCGTCGCCGGGTCAGTGACGTACACGTCGGCGCCGCGGGTGAAGATCGCCGGGCGGGGCTGTTGCCACTCCAGCGGCTCCTCCCACGGCCCCGTCACCGGGATCGTCCGCACGATCTGCGCGCTCACCGGGTCGATCACCCGGATCCCGCCGTCGGTGCCGAGCACCAGCGCCTCACCCTGCGGGCCACGCGCCAGCGAGCGGAACGTGTAGCTCGTGCCGATGTCGACCAGCCTCAGCGTCCCCGCCACCGTGTCGATCAGCGAGACCTGCCGCGGCCGCTCCAGCTCCGCGTCCTCGTCCTGCTTGTAGTCGCCCAGCACGATCGGCGACGCGTCCGAACCGGCCTGGTTGCCGATCCGGCCGTACTCCGTCGGGCTGGTCACCTTCCGGATCACGCCGTCGCGGTAGACGAGCACCCCGTTCTCGCAGCCGATGACCACCGCCTCGCCGGCCGCGGTCGCCTCGCCGTGCACGCCGGGGCACTCCTCACTGCGCGTGAGCTCCTTCCGCGCGTCATCTAGGACCGCGATGCCGCGCCGCTCCTCCTCGTTGCCCAGCGTCACCACGAGCCGCCCGTCGGACAGTTCGATGGCGACCCCGTGGTGCGGCTCGGCGGCCCGGTACACCTCGGTCGCCGGCTGCCCGCCGGACAACCCGGCCGGGTCGAACGCCGTGACCTCCCCGGTGCCGTCGGAGAACAACACGGTCCGCCCGGCGTGCCGGACGACGTGACCGGGCTTCGCGCCGGGGAACTTCACGTCCGTCAGCTCCGCCGACACCGCGTCGAGCGCCTGGAAGCCCTCCGCGGTGGACACCATCACGTGCCGGTCGTCGCCGGCCGGGTTGAGCCGGTTGAAACCGGCCAGCGGCAGGTCCGCCTTCTGCTCCAGCGTGTCGCCATCGAGCACCAGGATCCCCCCGTCGTAGGTGACCACGACCGGGTCGGTGACCTCCGGCGCGGCGGACGGGCTCGTGCCGCACCCGGCCAGCACCAGACCAGCCACAATGGACAGTACAACTCTCTTCACGGAACAACCTTTCTCAGTGGGAACCGGCAAGTGCGGAGACGATCGCGTCGGTGTTGGACCGCATCAGCTCCAGGTAGGTCGCCGCTCCCCCGCCGGGCGCGGTGAGCGACTCGGAGTGCAGCGGGACGACCCGCACGCGCACTCCGGCCTGGTCGGCCAGCACCCGCGCGAGACGGTCGGGCTGCGAGGAGTCCGCGAAGATCGCGGGCACCCCGGCGGCGCGGATCGCCGCGGCCAGCTCGGCGAGGTCGGACGGGCTCGGCGAGGCGAGCGTGGTGCCGCTGGGCACGACCGCGCCCACGACCTCGAAGCCGTAGCGCTGGGCGAGATAACCGAATACGTGGTGGTTGGTGACCAGCTTGCGCCGCTCGGCCGGGATCGTCGCGAAGCGCTCGGCCATCCACGCGTCGAGCGCGTCCAGCTCACGCACGTACGCGTCCGCGTTGGCCCGCACGACCGCCGCGTCGGCCCCGGGCACACCGGCCACCTCGTCCGCGATCGCCAGCACCACCGCGCGCATCCGCCGCGGATCGGTCCAGAAGTGCGGGTCCGGCTCGCCCCCGGCGTACGGAATGGGGTCGGCGGCCTCGCCCGCGGCCAGCGTCGGCACACCGGCCCGGACGGCCGCGTCCACGTTGCGCGCCACGCCCTCCTCCAGGCCCAGTCCGTTGTGGACGACCAGGCCGGCGTCCTCCAGCAACGCGGCCTCCTGCGCGGACAACGCGAACGAGTGCGGGTCCGCGCCGGGCCGCATCAGCACGGTCACCTCGGCCTGGTCCCCGGCGATCGCGCGGGTGACGTCGCCGAGGATGTTCGTCGTCACGACCACCCCGGCCCGGTCACCGGCGCCGGAACAGCCCGCCACGAGCAGCAACGCCGCCAGCGCGGCCACCAGCCGCCTCATCGCCCGGTCTCCACGAACAGCGCCGGCGCGATGCCGGTGGGCAGGGCGCGGGCGATCCGCAGGTTGTCGGCGTAGTCGATCTCATGCACGACCCGTGCGGCGACGTCGTTCACGTACGCCCGGCTGGTGTCCAGGTGGATCGCGGCGCCCGGATCGACCGGACCGGTGATCAACGGACGGCGCGCGGTCTCCGCACCGGTTTCCGGGTCCAGCGCGTGCAGCACGCCGTCGGCGGTCAGCGTGAGCACGGCTCCGCCGGAGCCGACCGCGTTGACGGCCACCACCGGCCCGGTATCCAGCAACCGCCAGGTCTTCTCGGTCACGTCGAGCACCCAGACACCCCGGTCGCCCGCGCGGGCGGTTAGCGTGGCGCTGCCGGGACGGTGGGTGAACTCCAACGCCCGCGGACCGCCGGCGGGATAAGGGATGTGGACCGCGGCGAAGTCCTTTCCGGACACGAGCACGGCACCGTCCGCGCAGCCGATCACCACACCGCGCCGCGTGACCGCGGACCCGCGCGGATCGGCGCAGACCGGCTCCAGCACGCGTTCGGTGACCCCGTCGCGGCCGCGGACCTCGACTGCGCCGTCGGCGACCACCAGCCGCTCCCCCAGCGGGACCGCCACCCCCGCGGTTTCCCGGCCGGACAGCGCGGTGCGCCCCTCGGCCACCAGCGCAGTCACTGTGCTGTCGGCGTGCGCGGCGAGGACCGGGCCGCCGGGACGCGTGCCCGCCGCAGTGGGCGCGGTGCGGTAGTAGTGCACGTGGTCGCCGTGGTCGACCATCCAGGAACCGCTGTCCACGACGTGCACGGTGCTTCCCGCGGAGAGGTACGCGAAGCGCCCGTCGGTGGCGATGCGCTCGACGCCCGGCGCCGGCGGCAGCTCGGTCATCGACTCGGTGATCAGGTCCAGCACGCGCACCGCACCGGCCCGGTCGGTGAGCACCAGCCGGGGTTGCGCCTCGGCGGTTTCCTCGGCGCCCTCGATGTAGCCGTGCGGCGGTTCGGCGGGCGGCGGTTCCGGGGCGCAGGCCGCGAGCGGAAGTGTGGCGAGCAGGGCGAGCGCCTTGCGCGGCACGCGGTCCCGCAGGCGCGCGGCGAGGGCCGACAACCCGAACAGCGCCACGGCCACCGCGGCGATCGTCGCGCCGGCGGCGGTGCCCCAGTGCCACGAGATCAGCAGCCCGGCCGTCGTCGCGAAGGCGCCGAGCAACGCGGCGATCAACATCACGGCTGGGACGCGCCGCGCCCAGTACAGGGCGGCCGCGGGAGGCGCGACGAGCAGGCCGAACACCAGCAGCGTGCCGACGACGTGGAAGGACGCCACAATCGCGAGCGTGACCAGGCCGAGCAGCGCGGCGTGCGCCCGGCGCGGCCGGAGACCGAGGGTGTGCGCGGTGCGCTCGTCGAAGGTCAGCGCGACGAACGAGCGGTGCCCCAGCAGCGCCACGACCCCGGCGACGGCGAGCGCGACCGCCAGGAACAGCAGATCCCGGTCGCGGACCGCGAGAACGTCGCCGAACAGGAACCCGGTGAGGTCCACCGCGAACGACTGCGACCTGGACACGATGATCACGCCCAGGGCCAGCATGCCCACGAAGAGCAACCCGATGCTCGTGTCCTGGGATATCCGCCGCGACCGGCCGAGCGCGGTGACCCCGGCCGCCATCGCGCCGGCGCAGAGAGCCGCGCCGAGCACCGGGCTGCCGCCGAACAGGGCCGCGAGCGCGACCCCCGGCAGCATGCCGTGCGACATCGCGTCACCGAGGAAAGCCAGGCCCCGCAACACCATCCACGTCCCGGCGAGCGCGCACACGCCCGACACCAGGACCCCTCCCCACCAAGCCCGTTGCACGAAGGACACCTCGAACGGGGCGATCAACCACTCCACAGTGGGTCACCCTATAGTGAAAACGATTATCGTTACAAAGGGGAGGAGCTATGACGCGGAGCACGATCCGGACGAGCGTTGCGCTCGACGAGTGTGGGTCCGGGGCGCGCCACTCACCGGAGTGCCGTCGCAGGGAGGGCCAATGACACGGAACACCAGCCTGACGGGCGTGGCACTCAACGGAGTGTTGTCCAGGCGCGCAGCACCCACCGGAACGTCGTCCGGGGAGTCTCAATGATCGTGTCAAGCAGCTGTAGGGCTGATGGGCGGCGGTGAGTGGTGGAATTCGCGGCCGTCGCGCAGCAGTGCCCAGATG
>NZ_JBEXTX010000220.1:0-4509 GCF_040614175.1 Amycolatopsis sp. NPDC006131 | reverse complement strand
GGCGGGAAAGCGTGCCTTGACCCCGCTGATCGGCGACTAAAGATCGGCTGTGGATCGGGGGCGGGGGAGGTCTGGTTGGGGTAGTCGCTTGCTTTGCGTTGCCGGCTTGCGGTTGCTCAAGAGAAGGGGGCGCCGAGCTTCGCCCGGCGCCCCTTTTGCTCTTCCGTTGATCAGCCCTCGTCGAATTCCCGTGCTGCCAGTGCGCGCACGATGCCGGCTCGGCCTTCCGACACCAGCCGCCGCAGGGCAGCCGGGTGGTCGCCGGCCAGCCACTCGTCCGCGGCCTGCACCGTGGCGTGTTCGACCGCCCAGGCGGGGAACAGGCCGACGACCGTGGGCTGGGCGCGTTCGCTCGACCGGCGGGACCAGACCTCGTCGATGGCGGCGAAGTAGGTGCTGACGTAGCCCGTCAGCAGGTCCTTCTGCCCGGGGTGGGAGAAGCCGCCGATGATGGCGTTGCTCATCGCGTTCGGGAGGTCGTCGTCGTAGACCGCGCGCTGCCACGCCTCCGCCTTGGCCTCCGGGGTGGGGCGCAGGGCGCGGGCGTGCTCGGCGTGGCGGCGGCCCGTCGCGGTGTCGTCCCGGGCCAGTTCCGCGTCGATCTCCTCGTCCGCCGCCCGGCCGTGCGCCACCAGCGCGTTCAGCAGGCGCCAGCGCAGGTCCGCGTCGACCACGAGGCCCTCCAGCGGGCTCGACCCGTCGAGCCAGCCTGCCAGCACGTCGACCGTCGCGTCGTCCAGGACCGAACCGGTCAGCGAGTTGACGAACGCCAGCTGGTGGTCCGAGCCCGGCTCGGCGGCGCGGGCCAGCTCCAGCAGCTTCCGGGTGAACTGCGGCCACCCCTCGGCCGCCGCCCAGGACGGCTGCGCGTACGAGTTCAGCGCGGTCTGCGCCTGCAGCAGCAGCCGCTGCACGACACCGACCTCGGTCTCCGCGTGGATCCCGTGCAGCACGATCTGCAGGAAGTCCCTGGCCTTCAGCTCGGCCTCGCGGGTCATCTCCCACGCCGCCGACCAGCACAGCGTCCGCGGCAGCGGCTCGGTGATGTCGGCGATCCGGTCGACCAGCGTGGTCAGCGAACCGGCGTCCAGGCGCATCGTGCAGTAGGTCAGGTCGTCGTCGTTGACCAGCACCAGCTTGCCCGCGGGCTGCCCGACCAGGTCCGGCACCTCGGTGCGCTCGCCCTCGACGTCCAGCTCCACCCGCTGCTTGCGGACCAGCTTGCCGTTCTCGTCGTCGTAGATGCCGACCGCGATGCGGTGCGTGCGCAGCTCACCGGCGCCCGGCTTCGCGCCGGTCTGCAGCACCGCGAACGACGTGAACCGGCCATCGGCGTCGGTCTCGAACTTCGGCCGCAGCGAGTTCAGGCCGGTCGTCTCCAGCCACTGCGCGCTCCACCCGGACAGGTCGCGGCCCGACGCCTCCTCCAGGGCGCTGAGCAGGTCGGCCAGCGTCGCGTTGCCCCACGCGTGCTTGCCGAAGTACACCCGCAGCCCGGCCAGGAAGTGGTCCAGCCCGACGTAGGCCACCAGCTGCTTCAGCACGCTGGCGCCCTTGGCGTAGGTGATGCCGTCGAAGTTCACCTCGACGGCCTGCAGGTCCACGATGTCGGCCGCGATCGGGTGCGTCGAGGGCAGCTGGTCCTGCCGGTAGGCCCACGACTTCTCGATGTTGGCGAAGCTCGTCCAGGCGTGCTCGTACTCGGTGGCCTCGGCCTGCGCCAGCACGCTCGCGAACGTCGCGAACGACTCGTTCAGCCACAGGTCGTCCCACCAGCGCATGGTGACCAGGTCGCCGAACCACATGTGCGCCATCTCGTGCAGCAGCGTCTCGGCGCGCCGCTCGTAGGCGTAGCGGGTGACCCGGCTGCGGAAGACGTAGTCCTCCAGGAACGTCACCGCGCCCGCGTTCTCCATCGCGCCCGCGTTGAACTCCGGCACGAACAGCTGGTCGTACTTGCGGAACGGGTACGGCGTGGCGAACGCCTTGTGGTAGAAGCCGAAACCCTGCTTGGTCTCGGTGAACAGCCGCTCGGCGTCCATGTGCTCGGCCAGCGACGCGCGGCAGTAGATGCCCAGTGGGATCGTGCCGTGCTCGTCGGTGTACTGGTCGTGCCACTCGGCGTACGGGCCGGCGATCAACGCGACCAGGTACGTCGAGATGCGCTCGGAGGTGGCGAAGACCGTGCGGGTGGCGCCCTCGGCGGTCTTCTCGGTGCTCTCCACCGGCGCGTTGGACACGACCTTCCAGTCGCTCGGCGCGGTGACCGTCAGCCGGTAGGTGGCCTTGAGGTCGGGCTGGTCGAAGCAGGCGAACATGCGCTTCGCGTCGGCCGTCTCGAACTGCGTGTACAGATACACGGCGTCGTCGACCGGGTCGACGAACCGGTGCAGGCCCTCGCCGGTGTTCATGTAGCGGCAGTCGGCCTCGACGACCAGCTCGTTGGTCGCGGCGAGGTCCGGCAGCTCGACGCCGTTCTCCTCGGTGTAGCCGGAGACGTCCAGCGCCGTGCCGTTCAGCGTCGCGGAGCGGACGGAGCCGGCGACGATGTCGACGAACGTGCTCGCGCCCGGCTTCGTGGCGGCGAACCGGATCGTTGTCTTCGAGTCGAAGCTTCTCTCGCCCGGGCCGCCGTTACCGTCCGTGAGGTCGAGGGCGATGTCGTAGGACTCGACCTCGAGCAGCTCGGCACGCTGTTTGGCTTGGTCACGGGTCAGGTTAGGGGCGGGCACAGGCACCTCGGAAACGCTCGCGGTTGTCATTCTCGGTGATCCCGCTATCCAATCATGTTCCGGCGGGGAACAAGTGCCCTCCGCGTGCTGTTGGCCCGTTTGACGGCCCAGCACCCACAGGGAGAACACTGATGACCGCAGAGCGCACACGCGTGGACTTCTACTTCGACCCCGTCTGCCCGTTCGCCTGGATCAGCTCGCGCTGGATCCTGGAGGTGGAGAAGCAGCGCGACCTCGACCTGAACTTCCGCGTCATGAGCCTCGCGGTCCTCAACAGCGGGCGCGACCTGCCCGCGGAGTACAAGGAGCTGCTGGAGAAGGCGTGGGGCCCGGTGCGCGTGGCCACGGCGCTCGCCCAGGAGAAGGGCGAGGCGATCCTGCGGGACTTCTACACCGAGTTCGGCACCCGCTACCACAACCAGGGCAACAAGGACATCCCCGAGGTCACCCGCCAGGCCCTGGAGGCCATCGGCGCGCCCGCCGACCTCGCGTCCGCCGCCGACTCCGCCGAGTACGACGACGCGCTGAAGAAGAGCCACCACGAGGGCATGGACCCGGTCGGCATGGACGTCGGCACCCCCACCATCCACATCGACGGCGTCGCGTTCTTCGGCCCGGTGCTCAGCTCGATCCCGAGGGGCGAGGACGCCGTGAAGGTGTTCGACGGCGCCCGGCTGCTGGCGAGCTACCCCGACTTCTACGAGCTCAAGCGCACCCGCACCGGCGAGCTCAACTTCGACTGAGCTCGTCGCGCTGGGCGGCCACGAAGTCCGGGCCGACCGGATCGCCGTGCCCCGGCACGATGGTGGCGGGGCGCAGGGCGAGCAACCGGTCCAGCGCCGACGGCCAGTGCGCGGGGTGCGCGTCCGGTCCGATCGACGGCGGCGCGCCCTGCTCGACGAGGTCGCCGGCGAACAGCACCCCGGCGTCCGGCACGTGCACGGCCACGTCGTGGTCGGTGTGCGCCACGCCGGGGTGGACCAGCTCCACGGTCCGCCCACCGAGGTCCAGCTGGGCGCTTTCGGTGAGCAGGTGGTCCGGCAGCACCAGCCGGGCCGCCGCGAGCCGCTCGGCTTCCGGCTTGCCCGCCAGCCGGCGCACCCACTCCGCCCGGTCGGACTCGCCTTCGCGGACCAGCGCGTCCCGGCAGCGTTCGTGCGCCCAGACCGGGCAGGGCAGGAACGCGGCGGTGCCGAAGTGGTGGTCGAAGTGGGCGTGGGTGAGGACCACGGTCCACGGCAGCGCGGTGATCTCGCGGACCTCCGCCGCGAAGGCCGCGCCGTGGACCTCGTCGCCGCCGGTGTCGATCACCAGGCACCGCTCGGCGCCCACCACCAGACCGAGCGTCTGGTCCAGGTGCTCATAGCGGCGGGCGTGCACGCCGTCGGCCGGTTCGAGCCAGGTCACGCGGCCTCCAGGAGAACGGGGGCTGCCGTGTGTACCGCTTCATCGCCGCTGGTGCCAGTCAGTCGAGCACCGGGTGCGGCCGAGCGGTGGTCAGGGCAATGGCGAGTTCGCCGGCCCCGGCCGGGTCCTTTGCAGCGGGGCGTCGTCGCACACGCTACGGCGGTGGTGTGGCGCAGGTAGCCCACGAGCAGGGTCGCCCCGTTCGGGGACGGCAGGTCGAGCAGCCCGGGATCCAGGCCGGCCGCGGCCGGCCGCGGCACCCCGCCCCCCCCCCCGCCCCGGGGCCGGACCCCGCCCCCCCGGCCCCGCACCCGGGCCACCCGCGGGCGGGACGGAAGGCCCGCCCCCCCCCTCAGCAGAGCGGGAGAGC
>NZ_JBEXTX010000219.1:0-4533 GCF_040614175.1 Amycolatopsis sp. NPDC006131 | reverse complement strand
GGACCGGTCCGTTGGCCGGGCCGGTCCGCTGACCGAACCTGTTCCGATGGCAGGGAGCGACATGACAGGCGCGAACAGCGTGCTCGGCAAGGTGCAGCTCATCCTGGAGGCCTTCGGCCCGGACGACGAGCACCTCAGCCTCACCGAACTGTCCCGGCGCTCGGGGGTCGCGAAGGCGTCGGTGCACCGGCTGGCGCAGGAACTGCTGCAGTGGGGTGTGCTGGAGCGGCGCGGCAGTGACTACTGGCTCGGCATCCGGCTGTTCGAGATCGGCCAGCGCGTGCCGCGGCAGCGCATCCTGCGCGACGCCGCCCGCCCGTACATGGAGGACCTGTTCCAGGCCACCGGGGAGACGATCCACCTCGCCGTGCCGGACGGCCGGGAGGTGCTGTACCTGGAGAAGGTGTCCGGCCACAGCCAGGTCTCCAGGCCCTCCCGGGTGGCCGGCCGCATGCCGATGCACTGCACCGCCACCGGGAAGGTCCTGCTCGCGTTCGGCCCGCGCAGCCTGGTCGACGAGGTGCTCGCCTCCCCGTTGGAGCGGTTCACACCGCACACGGTGAGCACCCCCGGCCTCCTGCTGCACGAACTGGGCCGGGCGCGCGCGAACGGCTACGCCGTCGAGTACGAGCAGACCCGCGTCGGCTACGTCAGCGTGGCGATCCCGCTGACGGGAGCGACCGGCCTGACCACCGGCGCCCTGTCCATCACCGCGCCCCTGTACCGGGCGGACGTGGAGAAGTACGCGGGGCTGCTCGCCATGGTGGGCAGGCGCATCACCAAGACGGTCAGCGCGTTGCACTCGGCCTCCGAGCTGTAGCGCCGCCTGACAAGCCGAGGCCGCTGTGGCGAAGACGTTCCGCCACAGCGGCCGCTATCTGTCTGTGGTCGTAGCGGTTGGGGCCGGCGCGAGCGGCAGTGGCCGTACTTGACCCAGCCGGCCGGTTCCGAGCGCTGCACGGTGGGAAATCCGGGCAGGCAGCAACCGCGGCCACCGGGCCACCGAGGTGAACCTCTGCGGTCAGAAGGGTGTTCAAGTCGTCGTCACAGACTGATCTTGAACACCCTTCGTCCGTCATGCTCGTCCAGCCCCACTCAGGCCGTCGGCGCCCCGGTCTCCTGGCGGACGACCTCCGGCCGCTCGGACCGCGCTTCCCGGAGGAACAGCCCGGCGACCATGCTCACCGCCCACGCCGCGGCCATGTACCCGGCGATGGACACCCAGGTGCCCGTCGCCTCCAGCAGGGACGCGCTGATCGTCGGCGCGAAGGCGTTGCCGAAGATCGTGCCGAGGGTGAACCCGATCGCCATCCCGCTGAATCGCAGCGCCACCGGGAAGGCCTGCGAGAAGTACACCGGGTACATCGCGTAGTTGCCCGAGTAGGCGGCGTACAGCGCGACGAAGCCGAGCAGCATCAACCAGAAGCTCCCCGTGTTCAGCAGGGGGAACCAGACGAACGGGAGCACGACCATCGCCGCGGCGGTGGCCGTGAAGACCTTCCGCGGCCCGATCCGATCGGCCAGCCTGCCGTACAACGGCGCGCCGATCACGACGGCGCACAGGCCGGGCAGCAGCACGTAGAGCATCGTCGACGTGCTCAGCCCCAGCTCGCCCTTGCCGTAGGCGAGCACGTAGACCGAGGAGATCGTGATCGTGCTGCCCGCGCCGACGGTCGCCAGCGTCACGAGGACGACCGTGCCACCGCACTTGCGCAGGACGTCGACCAGCGGCAGCTTGTGGACCGAACCGGCGCCCTTGACGTCGGCGAACTCGGGGCTCTCCCGCAGGCCGAACCGGATCACCAGCCCGCTGACCACGAGCAGCACGCTGGCCAGGAACGGGATCCGCCAGCCCCAGGCCAGCTGGACGTCCTCGGGCATCTGCGCCACGAGCAGGAACATCGCGTTGGCCAGGATGGTGCCGACGGCGGTGCCGGTGTTGAGGATGCCGCCGAAGAACCCGCGCCGGTGCTTCTCGGCGTGTTCGACGGTGAGCAGCACGGCGCCGCTCGTCTCACCGCCGAGGGACACGCCCTGCACGATCCTGAGCACCACCAGCAGCACCGGGGCGGCCATCCCCCACGTGCCGTACGACGGGAGCAACCCGATCGCGGTCGTCGCGATACCCATCATCATCAGTGTGGTGACCAGGATCGTCTTGCGGCCCATCCGGTCGCCGAGGTGCCCGAACAACAGCGCGCCGAGCGGGCGCGCGACGAAGCCGACACCGAAGGTGGACAGCGAGATGAGCGTGCCCACCACCGGATCGGTGGCGGGGAAGAAGATCTTCGGGAACAGCAGCGATGCGGCGAGGCCGTAGATGGTGAAGTCGTAGAACTCGATGGCGGTGCCGAACCACCCGGCCAGTGCGGCCCGGCCCGATTGCCGATGTGGTTGTGTGCCAGCGGACATGCATGCCTCCGGATGAGCCGGTTGAGTTGACGTACTTTCGTCGGCGGGCCGCGACCGCGGCAACGCCGGGGTCCGGACAGTGAACCCGGGCCGGCCCTCGGCCACGGGTGTCCGAAGTAGACGGATCAGCGAACCCGGTTCGAAAACCGTGTTCGTCACCGTCGACCTCCACCGAGCCGCGTTCCACCAGTCCCGCTTCGCCGCGAGACGTGCTGGGAGTGTTCGCCGCCACGGGCGGCGGACCTACCCCCGCGGTCCGCCTACCGGACTCCGACCCCGCGCGGTCCGGTGGACGGACCGCCCGGACGCGAGGTGCGCACCGGAACCCCAAGCTGTTCCGAACCCATTCGGCCTCAGGAGGATCGGTGCGGAAAAGACTCAAGTGGCTCGGTGTGGCGGTCGCCCTGGCGGTGACCGCGACGTCGGTCGTCGCAGGCACACTCGCGACGGCGAACACCGGGCGACCGGTGGCGCGTTCACTCGTCGTCCAGACTGACGCGGGCAAGGTCGAAGGGACGACCACCGGCGCGGTGGACTCGTTCCTCGGCATTCCGTTCGCCGCGCCGCCGGTGGACGGCCTCCGCTGGCAGCCACCGCAGCCGGCGCCGGCGTGGCCGGGGGTCCGGGCGGCGGCCGCTCCCGGTCCGGCTTGTCCGCAGGCGTCCCGCGCGGACGGGAATGAGGACTGCCTCTACCTCAACGTCTACCGCCCGGCGCGGCCGGCCACCGAGCGCCTGCCGGTGCTGCTGTGGATCCACGGCGGCGGGTTCTCGTCCGGCTCCGGCGGCGACTTCGACGGCTCACTGCTGGCCGAGACGAACAACATCGTCGTCGTGACGATCAACTACCGGCTCGGCGCGTTCGGTTTCCTGAACCTGCCCGGCCTGAGCCAGTCCGGCGCGGGGAACTACGGCCTCCTCGACCAGGTGGCCGCGCTCGAGTGGGCAGACCGAAACATCGACCGGTTCGGCGGCGACCGCAACGGGGTGACCATCGCCGGGCTCTCCGCGGGTGGCCACTCGGTGTGCGCCCTGCTCTCCTCGCCGTTGACGCACGGACTGGTCGACGGAGCGATCATCCAGAGCGGTGGTTGCCCGAGCCACACCGTCGCCGAATCCCAGGCCGACGGCGCGCGTTTCGCGGATGACGCCGGCTGCGGCACCGCTGAGGACCCGGTGGCGTGCCTGCGTGCCAAGCCCGCGGCGGAGATCCTCCAGTCGAGCGCCGGGTTCCGTGGCGGGATCCTGTCCGGCCCGCTCCCCACCGCCGGTGTCCCGGAACTGCCGATCGCTCCCCTGACCGCCATCCAAACGGGCCGCTTCGAACGGGTCCCGCTCCTCATCGGCAGCACCCGCGACGAGGTGCGGGGCTGGGCGCAGCCGTTCCGCGGCGCGACCCCCGACCAGTACGTGAAGAGCCTCGAGTACCTCTTCGGCGACCGCGCGGCGGACGTCGCCGAGCAGTACCCGCTGAGCGACTTCCCCGCGCAGGACACGGTGGCATACGCCCTCGGTGCCGTGTGGACCGACTCCAGCGTCTTCTACGGACTCGGCGGTTGCCAGTACGCCCAGCTGGCGCAGCAGGCGTCGAAGTACCAGCCGAAGACGTTCCTGTACCGCTTCGACGGGCGAAACCCCGCTGGGACCGCGAATCCGGCGGGCTTCGACGTCGGCGCCGGCCACGCGGCGGACCAGGCCTACCTCTGGCCCACGGCGACCAGTGTCTACGACCGCGACAAGCTCCGGCTCTCCACCGAGATGGTCCGGTACTGGGGCGCCTTCGTCCGGCAGGGTGTTCCAGACGCGGCCGGCCAGGCCGAGTGGCCGAGCGTCCGGAGCAACCGAGCGATGGTCCTGCAACCCGGCGGCAGCTCCACGGTGACCTCCGCTGCCTTCGCCGCCGCCCAGCACTGCGACCTGTGGAACAGCATGAGCTACCCGTGGCTCGACACCGATCCCGACGAGCTCGCCCAGCAGCTCGGGGTGGTGAGCCGCTAACCGGGCGAACCCGGCCGGCCGGGTTCGCCCCCCGCCGGCGCTCCTCCCGGTCAACACCCTTGTTCGGCCCCCCCTGCTTCCGGGCCGCCCAGCACCCGCTGCACCCCAGCGCCGACCCCCCCAT
>NZ_JBEXTX010000218.1:0-4631 GCF_040614175.1 Amycolatopsis sp. NPDC006131 | reverse complement strand
CGCCGGGCCGCGTCAGGCCGCCGGTCGAGCCGCGCCGGGCCGCGTCAGGCCGCCGGTCGAGCCGCGCCGGGCCGCGTCAGGCCGCCGGTCGAGCCGCGCCGGGCCGCGTCAGGCCGCCGGTCGAGCCACGCCGGGCCGCGTCACGCCGCCGGCGGAGCCACGCCGGGCCGCGTCACGCCGCCGGACCGAGCCGTGCCGCATCGAGCCCCGCGGTGCCAACCCCGCCACGCGGAACCCAGCCCGCGGCCCCAGCGCCGACCAAACTCACTGGTCGAACAGGTTCACTTCCGGCGTGATCTCCAGCAGCTCGTGCACCGGGCGGCCGCGCCGGCCGTCGATCGTCGTCGTGCGGACTACCCGTAGGCGGGCCGTCACCGGGCGGTCCAGGTTCTCCTTGATCTGGTCCAGCAGGTCCGGCGCCACCGCACCCTGGATCGTCCCGCCGGACTCGCGCTCCAGGTAGAAGATCCGGCGGCGCGTGCGGACCCCGTCGAGCCGGCCGGAGACCGTCTCGTAGCCGACCTCCTCCCGCGACTCCCGCAGGCTGTTGTGCAGCACCTTCGCCTGGTCGGTCGTCATGCTGCGGGTCACGTCCTCACCAGCGGTGGGCGTCAGCTGCAGCCCGATGCCGGTGTTCTTGACGACCGCGCTGACGATGTCGCTCACCGCGTTGCGCACCGTGTCCCGTTGCAGCAGCACCGCGTCCAGCGCGCCGTCGTCGGAGCCGTTCGCGGGCAGGAAGTCGCACAGCTCCTTCACCGCGCGCTCGGACAGCGTCTCGATCCCGTCGTGGATCAGCGCGTCGTCCGGCGCCGGCTCGGGGAAACCGAAGAAGATCGTGTTGCCCGCCTGGCCGCGCTGGATCAGCGGCGCCTTGTCGCGGTCGGTCTGCTGGACGTAGGTGATCTCGCCCTGTGGGTTCCGGATGATGTGCCCGACCTTCGCCGTCGCGTCCTGCAGCGCGCGGCTGATGTCGGAGAACGTGTACGCGTCCAGGTTCGTCGACCCGAGCATCGACACGCGCAGCAACGGCGACCGGGCCGTCCGCTCGAACTTCGCGTGCGCGGCCATCGCCGACGCGCGCGCCAGGTCGTCCAGCCACGTGCCGCCCGGGATCTCGTCGGCGATCCGGCGGAAGTCCATCATCACCACACCACCTCGGGGAACCCGCGGCGCCCTTCGTACGACCAGGTGTTGGCCCACGTCTCCTCGTCACCGGGGAAGCACAGGAACCCGTCGAGCAGACCCCCGACGGGTTGTACCTGATCGAGGTACATCGCGGGCTGCCCGACGATGACCCCGCGCAGGGTCAGCAGCCCGTACAGCGCGTCCCGCACGCGGCCCGTCATGCGCTTGAGGCTGCCCCAGTCGTCCGGGATCAGCACGACGTCGAGCCCGCTGGGCACGTCCGGGGTGCGAGTGATGAACTGCCCGCCGATCCAGGCGCGGCCGCTCGGGATGATCCGGGCGACCGCGCCGAGATAGCTGTTCAGAGCGCTGAACAGGATCTCGCGGGCGTTCTGGTGCGGCGCGTCGAAGACGAGACGTTCGTAGATGTCGGCCACGTCCGCCGGAAGCCGCCCAGTCGGAAGAACCCCCTCCGGGGTCCAATGGGGCAGCGGCATGTCATGAAGTTATCAGCGACGCGCAGCGTCTCCGTTGAGGGTGGCGGTGGGCGACGGGTGGGCCTACCAACAGCTGTGTGACGCTCAGCTCGCCGGGGCGCGGTCGTCCGACACCGGCGGGCGCACCGCGAACGGCTCCAGCTGCGGCCGCTTCGGCGACAGCCCGTCGCCCATCGACTCGCCACGCAGCTGCCGCCGGATCCACGGCAGCAGGTGCGTCTTCGTCCACGCCAGGTCCGACCGGCGGTTGGTGATCCAGTCCGCCCGCGCGTCGACGACCGGCCACGGCTCCCGCCAGTCCTCCGACGTCGGCACCCCCAGCACTTCGGCCGCGCGCAACGCGATCCGCCGGTGGCCCTCGGCGGTGAAGTGCAGCCTGTCGTCGCTCCAGGCGCGCGGGTCGTGCAGCGGGTCCATCGCCCACAGGTCGACGATCTTGGCGCCGTGCCGGATCGCGCTGGTCCACAGGTGCGCGTTGTAGATCCCGATCTTGCCGCGCAGCACGCTCATCACCGGCAGGTGCTTGGTGTCCGGCCCGTTGAACACGAGGACGTCGATGCCGGCCGCGCGCAGCTTGCCGATCACCTCGTCGAGCTGCGCCGCGATCTCGTCCACGTCGGAGCCGGGCACGATCACGTCGTTGCCGCCGGCGCACAGCGTCACCAGATCGGGTTTGAGCTCGAGGGCGATGGGTACCTGCTCTTCGATGATCTCGGCGAGCATCTTCCCGCGCAGCGCCAGGTTGGCGTACTGGAAGCCTGGTTGTCCTTCGGCCAGGATCTCGGCGAGCCGGTCGGCCCAGCCTCGGAAGGTCCCGTCCGGGTTGAAGTCGTTGAGACCTTCGGTGAAGCTGTCACCCAGTGCGACATAGCTGTCGTACTCACGCACGCTGCCGTCCCCTTTCGCCAGCACCTGTGTTGATCGCCCCTCGAACAACTCAGCAGGATGCACCTGTAATCCCGACCTACGCCACCGTCGGTTCAGCGCGAGGTCACAGTCTCTTACGTTGTCGGCCTCCTGAGCTTCTCCATTACCGCCGTCCGCCCGGATCGTGTGGCGAAGATCTCGATGGTAGCTGCCCGCACCGACAGTTTTGGGGCACGCTGTAGGGGTGACCGGACAAGCCACGCCGCAGAGGGAGTCGCTGGGCAGCATCCTGGGTGGTCGCAAGGGTGCGATCGACGCGAGCCTGCCGCCGCTGGCGTTCGTGATCGGCTGGCTGGCCGCGGGTTCGTCGATCGCCTGGGGCGCGGCCGCGGCGATCGCCACCGCCGTGGTGGTCGGCGTGGTGCGCCTGACCCGCGGCGACAAGGCGCGGGCGGTCGTGGTCAGCCTCGCCGCGGTGATCGTGGCGGCGTTGATCGCGTTGCACACCGGTCGCGCGCAGGACTTCTTCCTGATCCAGGTGCTGTCCAACGTGGCCAGTGCGTTGCTGTGGGTGGCCAGTGTGGTCGTCCGGTGGCCGCTCCTGGGTGTCGTGGTCGGGTTGCTGCTCGGCCAGAAGACCCGCTGGCGCAAGGATCCCGACCTGCTGCGCGCCTACTCGCGGGCGAGTCTGGTGTGGTCGTTGCAGTACGTGCTGCGCGTGGTCGTCTACCTGCCGCTGTGGTGGGCGGGCGAGCTGGTCGCGCTGGGCGTCGCGCGCACAGTGATGACCTGGCCGCTGCAGGCGCTGACGATCGCGGTGAGCGGCTGGGTGCTGTACCGGACGCTGCCGAAGGAGCACCCCGGGCTGCGCGTCGTGCCGGAGTCCGGGCGCGAGTAAGAGCCCCCGGCGAGGGGGAGGTCCGGGGGCCGCCCACACCGTACGACGGGCGGCGGGCCCGGCACTCGTGCTCCGCGCACGAAAAACGCCCGGATCTTTGGTCGGTCAGCCCGGACGGCGCGCCGCGGCCTCCCCGAACGCCTCGACGGCGGCGAGCCAGGCCGCGCCGAGCACACCGTCCGAACTGGTGCGGACCTCGAGCCCGGCCAGCTTCGCCCGCACCCGCTCGCCGACCCTGGTGCCGTCGCCGAGGACGCTGCCGACCAGCACCACCGGGGTGTCCTCGTCCGGCTCGCGGGTCGCCAGCGCGGTCGCGACCAGCAGGTCGGCGGCGCGCTCGACGATGTCGGTCGCGGCCGGGTCGTCGACCGCGACCAGCGGCGCGAACCGGGCGAGGCGGACCGGCGGCTCGGCGTTGGCGACCGTGATCAGCCGCCGCCAAGCGTACTTCCGGTCGGTCGCGTCGACCCCGGCCTCGGCCAGCACCGCGGTGGCCAGCGGGCCGAGGTCGCCGTCGCGGCCCAGCGCGGCCAGCGTGGCGCGCACGGCCTCCCGACCCAGCCAGAACCCGGAGCCCTCGTCGCCGAGCAGCCAGCCGTAGCCGCCCTCGGTGGCGACCATGCGGCGCTTGCGGATCCGGCCCGCGATCGAGCCGGTGCCCGCGATCAGCACGGTCCCGTCGGGCGCGTCGGTGGCGGCGGCGAACGCGACCTCCGCGTCGGTCAGCACCACCACGCGGTCGAGGCCCAGGTCGCGCCAGGTGCGCTCGAACAGGGCCGCGACCGCCGGGTCGGTCAGCTTCGCGGTGCCGGCCATGCCGACGACGCAAGCGCTTGCCCGGCCGGGGACCTCGGTGGCCGCGCGGATCGCCGCCGCCAGGTTGGCGACCGCCTCCGCGGGCGGGTGCGAGTTCGGGTTGGCGCCGCCCGCGCGCCCGGCGCCGAGCACCGTGCCGTCCGCGGCGACCGCCAGCGCACGCGTGGACGTGCCACCCGCGTCGACCCCGAGGACGAACTTCATCGCGTCCTGGTCACCTTGTTCAGCCCGCGCGGGCGGTCCGGGTCGAAGCCGCGGGCCAGCGCCAGCCCGAGCGCGATCCGCTGCACCGGCAGCACCTCCAGCACTGGCGCGAGTTCCTCGGCCACGGCGCCTCGGCAAGATCCGTGCGCCGTACTACCGCATCATCGTCGCCGACGCCCGCACCCGCCGGGACGGCAAGGCGATCGAGTCGATCGGCAAGT
>NZ_JBEXTX010000217.1:0-4637 GCF_040614175.1 Amycolatopsis sp. NPDC006131 | reverse complement strand
ACGTCATCTACGCCATGCTCCGCAACAAAACCCACTACCGACACCCAGCCCCGACGCCCGCTGCCGCTTGACAACCCCATAGGGACACCCCCCGGGGGCGAGTCTGCGCTCCCGCCCGGCCGAGGCCCCCACTTCCGCCCGGCGAGGCCCCCCGCTCGGCGAGGCCCCCCGCTCGGCGAGGCCCCCCGTTCGGCGAGCCCCCGCTCCGGCCCGCGAGTTCGCGCCCGCGAGTGCCACCTGCGCCGCGGCGGGTCCCACGGCAGCGGTCAGCCGGCCAGAACCTCCTCCAGGATGTCCAGCCCCCGGTCCAGATCGGCCTCCGAGATCACCAGCGGTGGCGCCAGCCGCAGCGTCGCGCCGTGTGTTTCCTTCGCCAGCAGCCCCTTCGCGGCCAGGGCCTCGCACGCCTCGCGGCCGGACAGCCCGCCCGGCGTGATGTCGATGCCCGCCCACAGGCCGCGGCCGCGGACCTCGGCCAGCCCGTGCCCGACCAGTTCCCCGAGCCGCGCGTGCATGCGCGCGCCCAGCTCCACCGACCGCGCCTGGAACTCGCCCGTGGACAGCAGCTTGATCACCGCCCGGCCGACCGCGCACGCCAGCGGGTTGCCGCCGAAGGTCGAGCCGTGCTCGCCCGGCTTCAGGACTCCCAGCACGTCCCGGCGGCCGACCACCGCGGACAGCGGCAGGATCCCGCCGCCCAGCGCCTTGCCCAGCGTGTAGAGGTCGGCGCGCACCCCGCTCGGCTCCAGCGCGAGCAGCGTGCCGGTGCGGGCCAGCCCGGACTGGATCTCGTCGGCGATCAGCAGCGTCCCGGTCTCGTCACACAGCCGGCGCGCCTCCGCCAGGTACCCCTCCGGCGGCACCAGCACCCCGGCCTCGCCCTGGATCGGCTCCAGCAGCACCGCCGCGGTGCGCTCGGTGATCGCGTCGCGCAGTGCCGCCGCGTCGCCGTACTTCACCACCGTGAACCCCGGGGTGTAGGGGCCGAACCCGGCGCGCGCCGTCTCGTCGGTGGAGAACGAGATGATCGTCGTCGTGCGGCCGTGGAAGTTCGACCCGGCGACCACGATCTCGGCCCGCCCGTCCGGCACGCCCTTGACCTCGTAGGCCCACTTGCGGGCGATCTTGAGCGCGGACTCGACCGCCTCCGCGCCGGAGTTCATCGGCAGCACCATCTCGGTGCCGGTCAGCTCGGCCAGCTCGCGGCAGAACGCGCCCAGCTGGTCGTGGTGGAACGCGCGCGAGGTCAGCGTGACCCGCCCGAGCTGCTCCTGCACCGCCGCGATCAGGGCGGGGTGCCGGTGCCCGAAGTTCAGCGCCGAGTAGGCGGACAGGAAGTCGAGGTACCGGCGGCCCTCGACGTCGGTGACCCAGGCGCCGTCGGCTTCGGCGATCACCACGGGCAGCGGGTGGTAGTTGTGCGTGCTCCAGCGCTCGTCGAGCGCGATGAACTCGGCCGCGGAGGTCGTCATGCCTTCAGGCTAAGGGCACTTCACGCCCGGAATCATCCGTCGATCGTTGCTTCGACGGGCTGATCGTTGCGCACTTGGGCGTGATTCCGGAGGTTCGTTGCATCGCTCAGGGCGCCAGTACCTCGTTCCACTCCCGGACGTACCAGTTCTTCACCACGCCGTTGCGCACGAACGGGTCGCCCGCCACGAACTCCTCCGCGGCCTCGCGGGTGCGGAACACGCTGAGCGACCCGTTCACCTGCGGGTTCTCCAGCGTGCCGACGAGCAGCAGGTCGCCACGCGCGTGGAACTCGCGGATCCGCGCCGAGTGGGCGTCCATGTGCGGGGCGCCGCGCTCCAGGACGTTGTCCGCCGGTTCGTAGAACACCAGGTACTTCATGCCGCACGCTCCGCCGCCTCGGTGAGCCGGCCCAGGATCCGCGCCCAGCCCTCGGTGAACGCGCCGCCGGCGTAACCGCCGCCGAGTGCGCAGGACGCCCGCACCTGCTCGTCGCTGAGCGCCTCCCAGCCGCGGTGCTCCACCGCGACCCGGGTGAGCGCGGGGCCCAGCGCCCGGAAGGTCAGCTCGACCTCGGTGGGCGCCGGGGTGACCAGCCAGGTCATGGTGAACCGCTCCGGCGGGTCCCACGCGAGCACCTCGCCCCAGTCGTGCTCGGTGCCGTCGTCCCACGTCTCGTAGACGCGGCCGCCCGTGCGGCGCTCGAAAGTCACGTCCCGCACCCGGTCCCCGCCGCGGGAGAACGGCTCGACCGGCCACCAGACGCCGATCGTGCGGACGAACGTGTCGAAGGTGTGCGCGGCGTCGCTGCGCACGAGGGTCGCCTGCCGCACCGGCGGCCGGCTCAGGATGTCGGTCATGCCGAACCTCTCGCCGTGTCGTCTTCGCCGATCCCCCGCTCAGCTTCAACCAGCCGCCGGGCCGTGTCGAGGGATGAGGCCCACATGTCGTCGAGGAACTGCCGCAGCCCGGCGAGGCCGTCCGGGCGGGCGCGGTAGAGCCGGCGGGTACCGTCGCGCCGCTCGTCGAGCAGTCCCGCGTTCTTCAGGACGGTGAGGTGCTGGCTGACCGCCGTGCGGCTCACGTCGAAGGACTCCGCGATCTCGCCGGCGGCCAGCTCGTCGTGGGCGACCAGCCGGAGGATCGCGCGCCGCCTGGGCTCCGCGAGCGCCCGCAGCGCCTCGTCCGTCCGCTCGTCGTCCGTCATGCCCGCTCCTACGCCCAGAGTCCGACCTGGTTGCCATCCGGGTCGGCGAAGATGGCGAACCGCCCGAAGTCGCCGGGGAGGTCGGTGGGCGGCACCAGCCGCTTCCCGCCCAACCGCTCCGCCTGGTCCAGGTACGCGTCGAGGTCGTCGACCCGCATGTAGATCTTGACGCCGGTGTCGCCGGCGCCCGTCGAGGGCCCGATCCCGCCGCCGATGCCCCCGCCCGTGTCGACGAGCGCGTAGCCGCCCATCGCCGGGTCGGCGTCGACCTGCCAGTCGAACAGCTCCGCGTAGAACTTGCGCGCCCGTTCGGCGTTCGCGCTGATCACTTCGAAGAACGCGACCTGCTGTCCCATGATCTATCCTTTTTGTCAGTATTAACTAACGTTAGCGAATACTGACAGAGCGAGTCAACTGTCGCTCGCCAAGACCGGGCGTCGTTTGAAAGAGTGCGAGGCGTGACCGACGAGCTCTCCTTCCTCCGCCAGCAGGCCCGCACCCAGCGCTTCACCCTCGGCACCCCGCGCGAGTTCCGCGTCGCGCCCGACGGGTCGCGCCTGCTGTTCCTGCGTTCGGAGTCCGGCACCGACCGGCGCAACAGCCTCTGGGAACTCGACCTCACGCGGGGCGGGGAGACCAAGGTCGTGGACGCCGCCGAGCTGCTGCCCGGCGAGGAGGAGCTGCCGCCGGAGGAGCGGGCCCGCCGCGAGCGCATGCGGGAGAGCGCGGGCGGCGTGGTCGGCTACGCCGTGGACGACGAGTTCCGCCTGGCCGCCTTTTCGCTGTCCGGCAAGCTCTACACCGTCGACCTGGGCAGCCGCGAGGTGACCGAACTGGTCGACACCTCCGTCGTCGACCCCCGCCCGAACCCCACCGGCACCCACATCGCCTACGTCCGGGATCGCAAGCTGCGCGTCATCGACCTCGCCACACGCGAAGACACTGTGCTGGCCGGCGAGGACGGCGAGGACATCGCGTGGGGCCTGGCCGAGTTCATCGCCGCCGAGGAACTGGGCCGCGCCCGCGGCTACTGGTGGTCGCCCGACGGGCAGACCCTGCTCGTCGAGCGCACCGACCGCGCGGACGTGCCCCGCTGGACCATCTCCGACCCGGCCCACCCCGAGGCCGGCGCGAACACCGTCGCGTACCCGGCGGCGGGCACCACGAACGTCGACGTCTCGCTGGCCTTCTTCGGTCTCGACGGCACCCGCGTGGACGTCGAGCGCGGCGACTGGGAGTACCTGGTCGCGGTGCACTGGTCGGCGGGTGGCCCGCCGCTGCTCGCCGTGCAGCCCCGCGACCAGCGCGAACTCGCGTTCTACGCGGTCGACCCCGCCGACGGCTCCACCAAGCTGCTGCACACCGAGACCGATCCGCACTGGGTCGAGATCGTGCCCGGCGTGCCCGCCTGGACCACCGACGGGCGGCTCGTGCACGTCAGCGCCGCGGACGGCAGCTACCGGCTGGTGGTCGACGGTGAACCGGTCACGGAGCCGGGACTGCAGGTCCGCTCGGTGCTGCACGTCGGCGCCGAGGTCCTGTTCAGCGCGAGCGAAGGCGACCCGACGCAGATCCACGTCTACCGCACCGGTCCGGACGGCGTGACCCGGCTGTCCGACGCCGACGGCGTGCACGTCGGCGCGGGCACCGCGGAGATCACCGTGCTGTCGTCGTGGAGCCTGCGCCGCAGCGGCCCCGAAGTGACCGTGCTGCGCAACGGCCGCCCGCTCGCCGAGGTCCGCTCCTACCCGGTCGACCCGGGCCTGGAACCCGACCCGGAATGGCTCACCGTCGGCGAGCGCGGCCTGCGTGCCGCGCTGCTGCTGCCCACCGGGTACCGGCCCGGGGACGGCAAGCTGCCCGTCCTGCTCGACCCCTACGGCGGCCCGCATGCGCAGCGCGTCCTGCAGAGCCGCAACGCGTTCCTCACCTCGCAGTGGCTGGCCGACCAGGGCTTCGC
>NZ_JBEXTX010000216.1:0-4676 GCF_040614175.1 Amycolatopsis sp. NPDC006131 | reverse complement strand
GCCGCAACCCAGGCCGCCAACCGGCAGCCGAACATGCCAACCTTGCGGCCCTGGCTCAAGGTGATATGCACAAACCGGAAGGCGACGGGATGACCACCCAGCGACCCACTGCACGAGGTGGGACGAGGCACCCAACCCCTGGTCATCCCGGAGCCTGCCCGTCCGGCGAGGACTCTTTTGATCTTTAGAGCCGCGCTGTCGCGCAAAAACAGCGCCTCACGGCGCTCGAACGGTCACCTTCCGACCACCCCCGCCCCCGATGCCTGATTGTGTTTCAGTCGCCGAGCAGCCGTGTCAAGGCGGGAAAGCGTGCCTTGACACGCCTGATCGGCGACTAAAGATCGGCTGTGGATCGGGGGCGGGGGAGGTCTGGTTGGGGTAGTCGCCTGCTTTTCGTTGCCGGGCGGCGGTTTGGTGGCGGGGAAAAAGACAGCGGCCCTCCGCTTTGCTTGAGGGCCGCTGTCTCTTGTGGACTAGTTGCCTGATGTGCCGGTGTTTCCGGACGCCTGTTGCTGCTGCGACGGGAAGCTCCCGGCGTTCGGCGAGACCGGCACCGAGTCGTAGCTCCGCTGGGCGTCCTGCACGTTCAGGGACGCTCCGGTGGGCAGGAGGCGCACGATGGCGTCCGGCGCCGGCCGTGGGTCGGTCAGGCCCAGTGCGTTGGCGGTGTTCGCGTCGGGGACGCCGTATCGCAGGCCCCGGTCGGTCACCAGTGAGATGGGGCCCGTCGCGAAGGACTGTTTCGACGTCGCCGACCGGATGACCGCTCCGCGGCCCGGGGGCATGTAGAAGTTGTCGATCTTCAGGCCGTCCGGGCTGGGCTGGCCGATCTGGATCAGCTTCGCGTCGGCCGGGACCGGGAGCTGCGTTCCGACGTAGACGGCCGTGTGCTGGTCCTCGGTCGTCGGGTCGCCGGGGTTCACCACGTTCCAGCCGAGGCAGGTCACCGGGGTCTGCGTGGGGTCGAGCACGGTCGGGATGGTGTTCGGCATGGTGTCGACCTTGAGCGCGTCGCTGTCGCCGGACTGGATCTGGCGGATCGACGTGATCGTGTTCGGCGACAGCTCCTGCGGGCGCGGCGCGGCGGTCGAGCTGCCCGAGAACCGGATCAGGTCCGCGACGGCGGGCGACACGCGCTGGATCCCGTTCTGCAGGACCACGTAGCTGCTTCGCGTGCCGTCCGAGAACGACACCGCGAACACGTCACCCACGTTCAGACCGGCCAGGTCCAGCGCCTGGAACTGCGTCGCGCTGCCCTTGCCGGGGATGGTCGGCGGCGTGAACGGCGTCACCTGCGGGATGGCGTTCAGCAGGCCGATGGAGATGCGGCGCGCGTTCTGCGGGTTCAGGCCCAGTGCCGTGTAGACACCGGCGCGGCCCGGGTCCAGCTCCGCCCGCACGGTGTTCGCGTTCGGCTGGTTCGGGTTCCGCTCCAGGCGGTAGATCAGGTACGGCTTGTCGTTGTCGCCGACGGCCAGCACGGCCTCGTTGTCGCCCAGCTCACGTCCGGGGTTGGGCACACCGGCGAGCACCGTCGTGGCGTTCGTCGCCTGCTGCAACGCCAGCTGGCTCGGCAGGTCCGACCGGATGGTCAGCTGGTCGCACACCGCCCAGTCGTCGGACACCCGCTGCGACGTGGTCGGCAGCAGCTGCGGACCGTCCACAATGCCCGTCAGCCGCCCGCGCGGGATGTCCTTGAGCTGGTCGTCCGGGACCACCGACGGCTCCACCGCGGTCGCCGCCGCGGAGGCGCCCTGCCCCTGCTGCGACATCAGCAACAGCCGCGCCGAGGCCAGGTTGAAGGTCGGGACCAGCTGCTTCGGGTTGCCGGTGACGACGTAGATCGCGCCGGACTCCTTGCCGATCACGATGTTGCCCGAGTCCGGCACTGCCGGTTTCGGGCTGATCAACCCGAAGATCACGAAACCGACGACACCGAGCAGCGCCAGGATGAACCCGACGATCGTCGCTCTGCCGTGGGTCCGCATCGGATCGTGGAGCATGACCGAGTCACGCCGCACCAGCGCGGACTGCATGCGGCGCAGCACGAACTGGTAAGCGTGAACTTGCGATTTCGTTGTCGGTGTTGACGGCATTCTCGACCTACTGCTCCCCGAGTCGCGGTACGGTTCCGCAGGATAGCGGTACGGGATCTCCGCCGGTGTGGGTTTCTCCCAACTCCGGCTAGGGTCGGGTTCCCGGCCGACCGGCTTGCCGGGATCGCTGTAGGTACGAGGGGAAGAACGAGCGGATGTCCGTCACCACTCCGCCACGTCCGGGTGGGCCCCCGGGTTCACCGCCGCCGAGGGGCCGTCCGCCGGGTCCGCCACCGCGTGGCGGCGTGCCGGGCGGGCCGGGAGGACCCGCCGGACCACGCGGCCCGCAGGGACCCGGAGGCCCCGGTGGGCCTGGCGGTCCAGGTGGTCGCGGACCTGGTGGTCCGGGTGGACCCGGTGGTCCGGGTGGACCCGGTGGTCCGGGTGGACCCGGTGGTCCGGGTGGACCCGGTGGCCCGGGCGGTCAGGGTGGGCCGCCGCCGGCGCAGCCGCCCCCCGAACGTCCCGCGCCGGTCGCTCCCCCGGCTCGCCGCCGCGTCCTGAACACCCGGCTCGGCCCGATCCCGGTGACCAACCTCGTGGTGCTCGAGATCGGCCTCGCGATCGGGCTGATCCTCATCGCGATCAACGAGTCGCTGCTCTACGTCGGCATCGGCGTCCTCGGCGCCGCGCTGATCATCGCGATCCTGCGGTGGCGCGGTCAGTGGTTCACCCAATGGGCTGGACTTACGATGCGCTACTCGTTCCGCAGCCACGACCGGGTGTCGACGCCGCCGAAGCCCGACGCCCAGGCCATCGCGACCGGCGACGTGTCCGTTACCGGCCCGGAGGACGTGCGCGTCAGCCTGCTGCGGCTCGTCGTGCCGGACCTGGTGGTCGCGCACGGCAAGGACCACGAGCTGCAGGAGGTCGGGCTCGCCTGGCACGACGGCACGTGGACCGCGGTCCTGCTCGTCGAGCCCACGCCCGCGCTGATCACGCAGGCCGGCGGCGCGCCGAGCCTGCCGCTGTCGGCGCTGGCGCCGTGCCTGGAGGACCGCGGCGTCGTCCTGGACTCCATCCAGATGATCTGGCACTGCTACCCGGGCAGCGCGGCGCTGCCCGCGGACTCGCCCGCGCTGACGTCCTACCTGGAGGTCCTCGGGCCGCTGCCGGCCGCGGCGCGACGCACCACGTGGGTGGCGATCCGGCTCGACCCGCGCCGGTGCCCGGACGCGGTCCGCGAGCGCGGCGGCGGCGTCGTCGGCGCGCACCGCGCCTTGATCGGCGCGCTGTCCCGCGTCCGCAACGCGCTGGAGTCGCAGGGCGTGCCGACCCGTCCGCTGAGCCCGGACGAGCTGCTGCGGGCCGGGATCTCGGCCGCCGAGCTGACCGCGGCCGTCGGTGGCGGCGCGAAGGTGAACCTGAAGGAGAGCTGGACCAGCGCGACGGCCGCGGGCATCGGCCACGCCAGCTACGCCGTCACCAGCTGGCCCAAGGGCAAGATCACGACCACGCTGAACGCGCTGACCAGCGTGCGCACGCTGTCGTCGACCGTGGCGATGTCCATCTCGCCCGCGGACGACGAGGGCAAGGTCGGCCTGCGCGGCGTGGTCCGGCTGAGCGCGCGCAACCCGCGTGAGCTGGACACCGCCGACGAGCGGCTCAACACGCTCGCCGAACGCGTCGGTGTGTCGCTGACCCCGCTGCGCGGCCTGCAGATCGACGGGCTCGCCGCGACCATGCCGATGGGAGGCACCGCATGAGCCTGCGGCTTCGTGACCCGGGCCGGAACACGGGCGTCGCGCCCGAGTTCGTGGTCGACCCGGTGCTGCTGGACGCGATCAGCCCGTCCGGTGACCGCGGCGGCATCGTCGTCGGCTCGGGCCTCAAGGGCGAGCCGCTGACGATCTCCGCCCTGCGGGCCGCCCCCACCCGGATCGTCCTGGTCGGTGGCCTGTACCTGGCGCGGCAGGTGGCGCTACGGGCGATGGCGGTCGGCGCGTGGGTGACGATCGCGACCGGGCGGCCGGCCGCGTGGCAGGTGCTGCCGAAAGCGGCGGGCAACCAGCCGAACGGGCGACCGTCGCCGCTGGTGACCATCCGGCGGCTGTCGCCGGTCGAGCTGCCGCGCCCCTCGGAGGACGCACCGCTGCTGGTGGTGACCGACGGCGGGCCGACGCCGCAGGACCTGTTCCCGCCCCGATCGCCCTGGCACACGACGGTTTACGTGCTGCCGTACCTGCACCCCCAGGCGACGACGATCGCGAACGCCGCGGACGTCGTGCTGATGCAGCGGCTGCCCGCCGGACAGGCCGAGCTGGCGGCCCGGATCTGGCGCCTGCCGCCGCAGATGGTGCGGCAGCTGACCACGCTGAAGGACGACCAGGTGGTGGCACTGGGCCAGAACCTCTGGCGCCCCCTCCGGCTGGTCACCACACCGAAGGAACAGTCACTACTGGGCCCAGTCCGCCGCGGCGACTGACGAGGCTCTTGATCTGTGAACAAAACCCCGAGCTGGGTGGTCATCCCGTCGCCTGACACTGGACGATCACCTTGAGCCAGGGCCGCAACCTCTCTGCTGGCGTGAGTTGACATGCCAAACGAGCCGCCCAGGCAAAAGGTGAAAAGCAAACATAG
>NZ_JBEXTX010000215.1:0-4706 GCF_040614175.1 Amycolatopsis sp. NPDC006131 | reverse complement strand
CGCCGAACGCCGCGTGCGCCGGGTAGGCGTGGTAGCAGTTCGTCCACACGCGACCGGCCTTGATGCCGCGGCCGAGCCGGTAGGCGGCGTTGCCGTCGCGCGTCCACACGCCGGCGCCGAGGCCGTACAGGGTGTCGTTGGCGATCTTCAGCGCCTCGTCCACGGAGTCGAACGTCGTCACCGACACCACCGGGCCGAAGATCTCCTCCTGGAAGATCCGCATGTCGTTGGTGCCGCGGAAGATCGTCGGCTCGATGTAGTAGCCGCCGGGGTGCTCGGCGACCTCGCGAGCGCCACCGCCCGCGAGGACCTCGGCGCCCTCCTTCTTGCCGATGTCGATGTAGGACAGGATCTTCTCGTACTGGTCGTTGCTCGCCTGCGCGCCGATCATCGTCGACGGGTCGAGCGGGCTGCCGCCGCTGATGGCCTTCGTGCGCTCGATGCAGCGGCCGATGAACTCGTCGTAGATCGCCGAGTGGACCAGCGCACGCGACGGGCAGGTGCACACCTCGCCCTGGTTGAGCGCGAACATCACGAAGCCCTCGACGGCCTTGTCCAGGTAGTCGTCGTCGGCATCGGCCACGTCCGGCAGGAAGATGTTCGGGCTCTTGCCGCCCAGTTCCAGCGTCACCGGGATAATGTTCTCGCTGGCGTACTGCATGATCAGCCGCCCGGTGGTGGTCTCACCGGTGAACGCGATCTTGGCGATCCGGGAGCTGGACGCCAGCGGCTTGCCGGCCTCGATGCCGAACCCGTTGACGACGTTGAGCACACCCGGCGGCAGCAGGTCGGCGATCACCTCGATCACCTTGAGGATCGACGCCGGGGTCTGCTCCGCGGGCTTGAGCACGACGCAGTTGCCTGCCGCCAGCGCGGGCGCGAGCTTCCACGCGGCCATCAGGATCGGGAAGTTCCACGGGATGATCTGGCCGACCACGCCCAGCGGCTCGTGGAAGTGGTAGGCGACCGTGTCGGCGTCGATCTCGGCGATGCTGCCTTCCTGCCCGCGGATGGCGCCCGCGAAGTAGCGGAAGTGGTCGACGGCCAGCGGCAGGTCGGCGGCCAGGGTCTCGCGGACCGGCTTGCCGTTCTCCCAGGTCTCGGCCACCGCGAGCTCTTCGAGGTGGTCCTCGATGCGGTCGGCGATCTTGTTCAGGATGTTGGCGCGCTCGGTGGTCGAGGTGGCGCCCCACTTCTCGGCGGCGGCGTGGGCCGCGTCGAGGGCGAGGTCGATGTCGGCCGCGGACGAACGCGCCACCTCGCAGAACACCTTGCCGTCGACCGGCGACGGGTTCTCGAAGTAGCGTCCCTCGGCCGGTGCGACCCAGTCACCGCCGATGAAGTTGTCGTACCGCGCGGCGAAGCTGACGACACTGCCGTCGGCACCGGGCTTGGCGTAGGCCATGGAAGCACTCCATTCACTCGATCACATCGGTGTGATGGGTGCCACCGTGCCGTTTCCGAGTTGGGGAAACGTTGGTGCTCAGTCGCGGAGGGCCTCGTGGAGGCGGGCCGCGGCGATGCCGCGGCGCCCGTCGCCGGGGCTCAGCAGGCGGTGCGCGTGCTCGTGGACCTGCAGGTCGAACGGGTGCCGCTCGCCGTAGGTCAGGGCCAAGTCGGGCTCGCGCGAGGACAGCACGGCCTCCCGCACGGCGACCTCCAGGTGGTCCCGCCACCGGGTGATGCCGGGCGCCTCGGACGCGGGCAGCAACGGCCCGGTGTAGCGGCGCACGGCCGTGGCGGTGTCCCCGGCCTTGAGCGCGGTCAGCACGTCGACGGCGTCGCAGTCGATCGGCGCGGTCAGGGCGTAGCGGCGGTTCGCCAGCGCGCCGCCGAGCATGCGCCGCAGGTGGGAGGCCTCGGCACGCAACGTCGTGCTGGTGACGGGCAGGTCCCCGTACAGCGCTTCGCGCAACCCGTCGGGCGAGAAGCCGCCGGGTTCGAGCGCGAGCAGGGTGAGCACCTCCAGCTGCCGCGGCGACAACCGCAGCGGCGTGCCGTCGAAGGTGGCGCTGCCGGAGCCCAGGCAGGACAGCCGGATGCCCGGGGCCGCGGGCGCGCTGACGTGCAGCCGCGACTCGATGGCGGTGACGAGCGTGCGGACCGTCGACATGGCCAGCGGGTGCGACCGGTCCCAGGTGGTGGACAGGTCCAGGACGCCGAGGTGGCGGCCGCGCGGGTCGCGGATCGGGGCGCAGTAGCAGACCCAGCCGTGCAGGGCCGCGACCAGGTGCTCGGCGGAGAAGACGCTGCTCGGGCGGCCGGTGCGCAACGCCAGCGACAGGGCGTTGGTGCCCATGTCCGGCTCGTCCCAGCGGCCGCCGGGCGCGAAGTTCACGCGCTCGGCCCGCCGCCGCATGACCCGTCCGCCGCACGTCCACAGGATCGTGCCGGACTCGTCGGTGACGGCGGCGACGAACCCGGCGTCGTCGGCGATGCTGCGCAGCTCGTCGGCCAGTTCGGTGACCGGGGCCCGCAGCGGCGACTCGCGCCAGCGGGACCGCACCTCGTCACCGGCCGCGGGCGCGCTGTCCCGTGACGGATCCACGATGGACAGCGAACGTGCCCAGGATTCGGCCACTTCGCTGCGCAGTTCCAGGGTTTCCGGGCGTGCCTGAGCCGGCACCCAGCGGGCCCATTCCCGTTCCAGGGCCGCGCGGCGCTGGTGGAGCGCACTACGCTCTGCCATTTCCGCGACCTCGTCGTCCTCGTGCTTCCGGCGCGATGGTGCTCCATGATGCCTGACGATCGCCGCGGGCGCACCTACCCGCACGGAGGGTTCCAACGTCGCGCCAACGTTGGGCGGTCAGGCTCCGCGACATGGACTTCTGGGCTGAGCAGGCGCAACGGTTGCACTGGGACGTGCGGTGGTCGGAGGTTCTGGACAACTCCGGCGCGCCGTACGCGAAGTGGTTCACCGGCGGCAGGCTGAACGTGGCCCGCAACTGCGTGGACCGGCACGTCGAGGCCGGTTTCGGGGACCAGGTGGCGATCCACTGGGTCGGCGAGCCCGGTGACACGCGGGACATCACTTACGCGCAGTTGCGGGACGAGGTGTGCCGGGCGGCGAACGCGCTGGCCTCGCTGGGGGTGCGGGCCGGTGACCGGGTCGCGATCCAGCTGCCGATGATCCCCGAGGCGATCGTGGCGATGCTGGCCTGCGCGCGGCTGGGGGCGCCGCATTCGGTGGTGTTCGGCGGGTTTTCGCCGTCGGCGCTGCGGTCGCGGGTCGACGACGCCGAGGCGAAGGTCGTGATCACCGCCGACGGGCAGTACCGGCGGGGCAAGGCCGTGCCGGTGAAGGCCGGTGTGGACGAGGCGCTGGCCGGGTCGGCGGTGGAGAAGGTGGTCGTGGTGCGGCGCACCGGGTCGCCGGTGTCGATGGGCGAGCGGGACGTGTGGTGGCACGAGCTGGTCGGCCCGCAGCCGGCCGCGCACACCGCCGAGGCGTTCGACTCCGAGCACCCGCTGTTCATCCTGTACACGAGCGGGACGACGGGGAAGCCGAAGGGGATCCTGCACACCTCGGGCGGCTACCTCACCCAGGTGGCCTACACGCACGCCGCGGTGTTCGACCACCGGCCGGGCGAGGACGTGTACTGGTGCACCGCGGACATCGGGTGGATCACCGGGCACTCCTACATCGTGTACGGGCCGCTGGCGAACCGCGCGACGCAGGTGGTCTACGAGGGCACGCCGAACACGCCGCACGAGGGACGGCACTGGGAGATCGTCCAGCGGTACGGGGTGTCGATCTACTACACCGCGCCCACGTTGATCCGCACGTTCATGAAGTGGGGCGAGGACATCCCGGCGCGCTACGACCTGTCTTCGTTGCGGGTGCTGGGATCGGTGGGCGAGCCGATCAACCCGGAGGCGTGGCGGTGGTACCGCGAGCACATCGGCGCGGGCAAGGCGCCGATCGTGGACACGTGGTGGCAGACCGAAACCGGGGCCATCATGATCGCCCCGTCGCCCGGTGCCGCGGAGTTCAAGCCGGGTTCCGCGCAGACCCCGGTGCCCGGGATTTCCGCGGTGGTGGTGGACGACGCGGGCAAGGAGGTCGCGCCGGGTGAGAGCGGTTACCTGGTGCTGGACCGCCCGTGGCCGTCGATGCTGCGCGGCGTGTGGGGCGACGACGCCCGGTTCCGGGAAACGTACTGGTCGCGGTTCGCCGGCGCGTACTTCGCGGGCGACGGCGCGCGGTACGACGAGGATGGCGACATCTGGTTGCTGGGGCGGGTGGACGACGTCATGAACGTCTCGGGGCACCGCATCTCCACGGCCGAGGTGGAGTCGGCGCTGGTGTCCCACCCGGCGGTCGCGGAGGCCGCGGTGGTGGGCGCGGCCGACCCGACGACCGGGCAGGGGATCGTGGCGTTCGTGATCCCGCGTGGTGTCGCCGAGGTGTCGGTGCAGGAGCTGCGGGAGCACGTGGCGCGGGAGATCGGGCCCATCGCCAAGCCGCGGCAGATCATGGTCGTGCCCGAACTGCCGAAGACCCGCTCGGGCAAGATCATGCGCCGGCTGCTGCGGGACGTGGCGGAGAACCGCGAAATCGGCGACGTGACCACGCTGGCCGACTCCAGCGTGATGGCTCACCTCAAGGTTCCGTAGGCGGGCGACTGCGGGCTCGCAGCGGAGAAGTCGAACACCAGCCGGTCACCGGTCTTCTCCAGGCGGCACGGCACCTGCAGCAGCTCGAT
>NZ_JBEXTX010000214.1:0-4800 GCF_040614175.1 Amycolatopsis sp. NPDC006131 | reverse complement strand
CAAAACATCATCGCAGCGGCGACCGCGGCCTACGAGAAGTTCGCGGCAAGTCGACCGGACCAGGAAACGCGGGTGACGGTAGGTAACGCGGTGCGCACGCCCACCGCGGTCGTCGGGCTGGCCCAGCTCGTCGTGCTGTTGCTGCTGATCACCGGCGTGTTCACCAGCACCGGCATCCTCGGCGTCATCCCGGGCCCCGCCGCGTTCGGCGAGATCAACAGCGTGCTCACCGCGGCGTTCGAGCAGATCCGCACGGGCCTGCCGCCGGTCGAATCGACCCCGCCGATCCTGTGCCTGGTGACCATCGCGATCGGCCTGGTCGCGGTGCTCGTCGACACCCTCGCGGTCGCCGCCTCCGCGCCCGCCGCCACCGGCCTGGTGCTGCTGTGCGTCTACGCGGTGCCCGCCTCGCTGGCCGACGACATGCTCCCGTGGTGGACGTTCCTGCTCGGCGCGGCGGCCTTCGCGGGCCTGCTCGCCGTCGACGGCAATCACCGCCACCGCCGCTGGCGCAACCGCGACGCCCCCGGCCTCGGCAACGCGCCCGCCGCCGCGTCCGCACCGGTCGCCGTCGTCGCGGTCGCCCTCGTGCTGGGCCTGGTCGCGGGCACCGCGCTGACCGCCGTCGGCACCGTCGGGCGCCTGCCCGGCAGCGGCCGCAGCGGCGCGGGCGCCGGCTCCGGCGGGCTGGGCGTCAACCCGTTCACCTCGCTGCGCGGCATGCTGGACCAGGGCAGCACGGTGGACCTGTTCCGCGTCCGCGGCCTCGGCAACGACAAGCGCCTGCTGCGCGCGTTCACGCTCGACACCTACCGGCCCAACCGCGGCTGGAGCCTGCCGGACGGCCCGATGCCTGCCGGCTTCCCGGCGAACCAGCCGCTGCCCGCCGCGCCCGGCGACGACGGCTCGGGCGAGGCCCGCCAGATCCAGATCGAGCCGCTGAACTGGGTCGACGTGTGGATGCCGGTGTACGGGCAGCTGCGCGGCCTGCAGGGCGTCGGCCAGGGCTGGTACTACGACCCGACCAGCGGCGCGGTGTTCAGCGAGCGCAAGCAGCGGATCCCGGCCTACGTGGAGACCGCGTCGCTGGCCGAGCCGACGAAGGACCAGCTGGAGTCGGCCACCACCCGCGGCGGCGACATCCCGGCCAGCTACAGCCAGATCACCGGGGTCGACCCGCGCGTGGTCAGCCTCGCGCAGAACCTCGCGGCGGGCGCCACCACCGACTTCGACCGGGCGAGCGCGATCTGGCGGTACTTCAGCGGCGAGAACGGGTTCACCTACGACACCGAGACGGCCGCCGCGACCGACAGCGACGCGCTGGCCGACTTCCTGCTCAACGGCAAGCGCGGCTTCTGCGAGCAGTTCGCCTCCGCGATGGCCGTGATGCTGCGGGTGCTGAACATCCCGTCCCGGGTCGCGGTCGGGTTCACCTCCGGCTACGCCGACGGCGACACGCGCATGATCACCTCGCAGGACGCGCACGCCTGGGTCGAGGTGTACTTCGGCGACCTGGGCTGGGTCAGCTTCGACCCGACGCCGCGCTCCGACGGCCGCGGCTACGTCCCGCCGTACCTGCAGTCCGGCACCACCTCCAGCGGGTCCTCGGACTCGGAGGAGCAGGACGTGCCGAGCGTGTCCACCACGCGCGTCGCGCCGACCGGGGCGCCGGAGACCCAGGGCAGCGCCGCGAACCCGGGCGGCACGCAGGCCGCGCCGGCCGGTTCGGCGCCGGGCTGGACCGGGTGGATCGCGCTGGTGCTGGTGCTGGTCGCGCTGGCACTGACGGTGGGCGCGTTCGTCGCGATCCGCAGGCTCCGCGGGCGGACGGCGTCCTGGCTGCCGCTGGCCGCGGCCGCGGCGTGGCTGGTCGCCGTGGTGCTCACCGCGTGGCTGGTGCACTGGGTGCTGGCGCTGGTGCTGTTGCTGCTCGCGGCGGCCGGGCTGGCCCCCGCGGTGCTGCGGGAGATTCACCGGCGCCGCCGCCTGACGGCGATCACGTCCCACCAGCCGGGCGCGGCGGACGCCGCCTGGGCCGAGCTGATGGACGAGTGCGCCGACCGCGGCGTCCCGATCCCGCCGAGCGACACGGTGCGGGCGGCGGCGCAGAAGGTGGCCGTGCAGCACAACCTGGACGACGCCGGGAAGAACGACCTGCGCACGGTGGTCGGCGCGGTGGAGCGCTCGTGGTACTCCCCCAGCCAGTCCACCGGCGAGGACTTCGCCACGGCGTTCGAGGGCCTGCGCCGCAGCCTGGAGCGCAACGCGCCGATGTCCTGGCGCGGGCGGCTCTTCCCGCGGTCGGTCTTCCGCAAGCGCTGACCGCTCGTCACGGTCCCCGGAACGCGGCGGACCGGCGAACGACCAGCGTGGCGGCCAGCCCGCACCCCGCGGCCAGTGCGGTCGCAGCGGGCAGGGCGCCGTGGTCGAGGGCGGCGCCGCCCACCGCGGCGCCCCCGGCGATGCCGGCCTGGAAGGCGACGATGTAGACCGCGGACGCCAGGTCGGGCCGGTCCGCCACGCGCAGGACGGCGGCCTGCAGCACCACGCCCATGCCGCCGGCGGGCACGGCCCACAGCACGACCGCGGCGGCCGCGACCACGCCGGATCCGGCGAACAGCAGCACGAGCATGGTCGCCGCGAGACCGGCCGTGACGAGCAGCGCGGTGCCGCGCGGGTGGCTGTCCACCCGCCTGCCGATCAGGACCAGGCCGAGCAGGCCCGCCACGCCGTGCGCGAACAGCAGGCCGGAGGTCGCCGGACCGGTGAGGTGGACGGATTCCGCGATGATCGCGGTGATGTAGGTGAACACGGCGAAGTGCCCGGTCACCACCACCAGCGTGGCCAGGTTGACCGGCAGGAGGGCGCGGTTCAGCGACCCGCGCGGCGATGCCCGCGGCCCGGCAGGCGTCGGTTCGACGCTCGCGCGGATAACCACCGCCGAGAGCGCCGCCGCGGCGGCCACCGCGAGGACAGTGGCCCGCCAGCCGATCGTCCCCGCCAGCCACGAGGTCAGCGGCAGCCCGAAGAGGAACGCCAGCGAGTTCCCGGCGAACACCACCGCGGTGGCGCGGCCTGCCCGGTCCGGCCCGAGCAGCCGGGCGGCCATCGGCGCGACCACCGACCAGAACACCCCGTGCCCGGCCGCCGCGACCACCCGGGCGAGCACCGCGACGGCGTACCCGGGCGCGAGCGCGAGCAGCAGGTTCGACACCGCGATCGCCCCGACCGTGACCAGCACGGCCATGCGCCGGTCCCAGCGCGCGGTCAGCGCGACCAGCGGCACGACCGACACCGCGACCACGACCGCGTAGCCGGTCATGAGCAGCCCGACGGCCGAGCCGGGCACACCGAACCCCGCCGCCAGCTGCGGCAGCAGGGCGACGGGCAGGTTTTCCGAGGTCACGGACACGAAGCACGCGGCGCTGAGCGCTCCCAGCGCCACGCTCGTCCTTCCGGCTCGCATTGTGTAACGATACACAGCTAGGCTGGGGCCATGTCCAGCCCGGGAACGTCCCGAGTCACCATGGCCGAGGTGGCGCGCCGCAGCGGCGTCTCGCCGATGACGGTGTCCTACTGCTACAACCAGCCGGATCGCGTCGCGCCGGAGACGCTGCGCCGGGTGCGCGCGGTCGCTGCCGAGCTGGGCTACCGCGGTCCCGACCCGACGGCACGGTCACTGCGTCGTCGGCGCACCGGCACAATCGGGGTCGTGCTGGGCGAGCACCTCGCCTACGCCTTCGAAGACCCGCAGGCGCGCAGCTTCCTGACCGGGGTCGCCGAGGTCTGCCGGGAGCGCGGGACGGGCCTGAACCTGATCCCGACCACCGGCGGGGACACCGACGTCGAGCGCGTGACGTCGGCGTCGGTGGACGGCTACATCCTGTGGACGACCGCCGACAGCGACCCGGTGCTCCCCGTGGTGACCGGGCTGGGCAAGCCCGTGGCGGTGCACGGCGGCCCGGCCGTGGACGGCGCGCGGGTGGTCACGATCGACAACCGGGCCTCGGCGCGGGAACTGGCCGCGCACGTCTTCGCCGGAGCGGCGCGGCCCGCGGTCCTGAGTTTCCCCTTCGGCCGCGAGCGCACGGCCCGGATGGCAACCGGGCCGGCCCCGGACGGCGTGGAGTTCCCGGTGACGCGCGACCGGCTCCGCGGCGTCCTCGACCACTGCCGGGACGCGGGCCTGGACACCCGCGCGCTGCCGGTGGCCGTGGTGGCCCGCAACGACCGGGCGGAAGCCGCCGCGCAGGCCGACGCGCTGCTGGACACCGGCGCCGACGCGGTGGTGGCGATGAGCGACCAGCTCGCGTTCGCCGTCCTCGACGCGGCGCGCCGCCGGGGGCTGCGCGTGCCGGCGGACGTGGCGCTCGCCGGGTGGGACGACGGCCCGGAAGCGGAGCGGGAAGGCCTCACGACGATCACCCAGTCCCTGCACGACCAGGGCCGGGCCTGCGCGCTGATCGCCCTCGGCGCCGACGCGCCGGAGAACGGGGCTTGGCGGCTCACGGTCCGAACCAGCACCCGCAAGGGGTCTTGAGCGCTGCTCCCGCCGCGCCTCGGAAGACCGGCCAGCGTCCGGAGTCACCTCGACGCCGACGCGCCGGAGAACGGGCCCTGAAGGCTCACGGCCCGGGCCACCACCCACACGAAGTCTTGAGCGCTGCTCCCACCACGCCCCGGAAGACCCTCCAGCGCTCAGAGCCACCTCGACGCCGACGCGCCGGAGAACGGGCCCTGAAGGCTCACGGCCCGGGCCACCACCCACACGAAGTCTTGAGCGCTGCTCCCACCACGCCC
>NZ_JBEXTX010000213.1:0-4872 GCF_040614175.1 Amycolatopsis sp. NPDC006131 | reverse complement strand
AATGGGCCTACCACCAGCCCTACACCTCAGAAACCCACCGGCAAACAGCGTTCCCCGACTGGCTGCACTGGTACAACTACCACCGACCCCACACCCGCATCGGCGGCAACACCCCAGCCAGCCGCGGAACCAACCTCACCAAACAACACAGCCTAGGACATCGCTTTCCACTCATGAGCCAGGAGCCCGAGCAGCACCTCATCGAGGAACTCGCCCATCACCCAGGCCGACTTGCGCAGCACGCCCTCCCGCACGAAGCCGTTGCGCTCCGCCGCGCGCAGCATCGCGTAGTTGTCCGCCAGCGTCTCGATCTGCAGCCGCTGCAGGCCGCGCACCACGAAGCCGTAGTGGCACAGCACCGCGACCACGTCGCTGCCGTAACCCTTGCCGCGCGCGGACGGCAGCAGTCCCAGCCCGATGTGCGCGGTGCGGTTGTGCGTGTCGATGCCCCACAGGTTCGCGGTGCCGATCAGCGTGTCGCCCGCCAGCTCCACGATCGAGAACGGGACGTGTTCCGCCACGCTGTCGTCGACGTGCAGCCGCCGGTCCTTCGAGCTCGGCGAGATCGGCCGCCACGGCCGGCTTTCCGCCCGGGAACCGCCCTCCACGTCGTCGTAGAGCTCGGTCCGCAGGATCGGGATGTCCTCCTCGTACCGGGCCCGCAGCCCGACCTTCTCGCCCTTCAGCATGCGGGCTTCCTATCCGACCGGGCCGGGCCGCGGCAACCGAATATGAACTACCGCGCAGCCGCCGCGTTGTAGAGCGCCTCCGCGTCCGCGCCGAAGTACGGGCCGAACATCACGCCGGGCAGGAAGGTGTAACCGAAGCTGTTCACCGAGTTCTGGATGCCGGTCCCGGTCGCCTCGTTGAAGCTGAGGAACCACGGGCCGCCGCTGGAACCGCCGGTCATGTCGCAGCGCATTCCGAGGTCGTTGCTGCCGAACGTGTCGTTGAAGGTCCGGCCGGCGCAGTAGGTCAGTTCGCTGCCGTCGTACGGCGGCTCGGCCGGGTAGCCGAAGCTGTGCATCGCCTGGCCGCGCGGCTGGTTGAACGCGATGCCCTGCGAGCCGACGACATCCGTCAGGTACTGGCCGTTGAGCGGGGCCACCACCGCGGCGCCGACGTCGTAGTTGAGGTCCTCGTTCGCCTGCCACTGCGGCGTGGTGAGGGTCGTGGTGGCGGCCCACTCGCCGTACGGGGCGTTGCCGTTGTCGTAGCCCGGCACGAAGACCCAGTTGGTGTGCCAGCTGCCCTCGTACTTCACGCAGTGCCCGGCGGTGATGACGACGCTGCGGTTGGCGCTGGTGACCGCGTCGCCGCTGCACGAGGCCGGGGAACCGTTGAAGGTGAAGAACACCCGGCCCGCGGTGCGCGTGACCGCGCCGCCGCCGGCCCACGGGTCGCCGGTGCTGACCTTCGAGGTCCGCGACGGGAGCAGGCGCGGCACCGCGGCGCGGACGTCGGCGCCGAGGTCGCGGGCGGCGGTCACCAGGCCGTCGAGCGGCTTGGCGGAGCGCATCTTCTCCGGCGTCCAGTACTCCGCGGCACCGGCGCCGTGGACGTGGACCGCCGGGCCGGGCGCCGCCGTGGCCGGCGCGTTGAACACGGCCGTGGTGACCGCGGCGACCGCCGCGAGGACCAGTGCCCGGATACCTGTTCGCTTCATGACGCCACCCGTCTGCCGGTCGATCCGTTGTCACCGAAAGTTAGGCGGGCGCGACGGGGTGAACAATCGGCCGTTCGGGCCCAGGGTGAGCCCGAACGGCCGATGCGCGTTATTTGGTTGCGTTACCCCGGAGAGTTACACCACAGCGAGCGGCAGAGCCGTCGGGTGCACCGGGGCGGGCAGGTCCGACGCGCCGGTCAGGTAGGCGTCGACGGCGTTGGCCACCGAGCGGCCCTCGGCGATCGCCCACACGACCAGCGACGCGCCGCGGTGGGCGTCGCCGCAGACGAACACGCCCGGGGCCTCGGTCTGCCAGTCCGGGCCGCACGAGATGGTGCCGCGCCGGGTCAGCCGGATGCCCAGGTCGTCGAGCAGCCGCATGTGCTCCACGCCCTCGAACCCGATGGCGAACAGCACCAGGTCGGCCGGGATCTCCTCGATCTCGTCCGACACCGGCAGCACCTCGCGGCGCCCGGTCTCCGGGTCCTTGACGACCTTGACCTGCTGCAGCTCGATCGCGCGGACGTGCCCGTTCTCGTCGCCCACGAACCGCCGCACGGCGACACCGAACTTCCGCTCGCCGCCCTCCTCGTGCGCCGGGTAGGTGCGCAGCACGTACGGCCACGTCGGCCACGGCGACCGCTCGTCGTCGCGGGTCGTCGGCGGCATCGGGTACTGGTCCAGCTGGACCACCGAGGCCGCGCCCTGGCGGATCGCGGTGCCGTAGGAGTCGGCGCCGGTGTCACCGCCGCCGATGATCACCACGTGCTTGCCGTGCGCGTGGACCGGCGACGGGCCGTCGCCCTCGCACTGCTTGTTGGCCGGCACCAGGTGCTCCATCGCCAGGTGGATGCCCTTGAGCTCCCGGCCGGGCGTGGTGGTGTCGTCGCGGCCGCGCAGCGCGCCTACGGCGAGCACGACCGCGTCGTAGCGGGCCCGCAGCTCCTCGACGGTGATGTCGACGCCCACCTCGCAGCCCGTGACGAACTGCGTGCCCTCCTTCTTGAGCTGGGCCAGGCGCTTGTCGAGGTGCTTCTTCTCCATCTTGAACTCGGGGATGCCGTAGCGGAGCAGCCCGCCGAGCCGGTCGTCCCGCTCGAAGACGGTCACGTCGTGCCCGGCGCGGGTGAGCTGCTGGGCGGCGGCGAGCCCGGCCGGGCCGGACCCGACGACGGCGACGCGCTGACCGCTGGCCACCTCGGCGACCTGCGGCTGGGCCAGGCCCAGCTCCCACGACTTCTCCGCGATCGTCGCCTCGACGCGCTTGATCGCGACCGGGCCGCCGGACAGCGGCGAGATGGACAGCGTGCAGCCCGCCTCGCACGGCGCCGGGCACAGCTTCCCGGTGAACTCCGGGAAGTTGTTGGTGGCGTGCAGCCGGTCGCTGGCCGCGGTCCAGTCACCGCGGCGCACCAGGTCGTTCCACTCCGGGATCAGGTTGCCCAGCGGGCAGCCGGAACCGGCCGAGTGGCAGAACGGGATGCCGCAGTCCATGCAGCGGGTGGCCTGGGTGCGCACCTGCTGGTCGCGCTCGGCCGGTTCGAGGTCGACGTAGACCTCGCGCCAGTCCTCGGCGCGGTGCTCCTTGGGGCGCTTGGGCGGCTCGACCCGCTCGTACTTCAGGAAGCCCTTGGGGTCAGCCACGAGACGCCACCTCCATGATCGCCTCGTCGACGTCGCGGCCCGCGGCCTTCGCGGCCTTGGTCGCCTCCAGCACGCGCTTGTAGTCGCGCGGCATGACCTTCGTGAAGCTCGCCGACCGGCGCGGCCAGTCGCCGAGCAGCGAGGCGGCGACCGCCGAGCGGGTGAGTTCGTGGTGACGGGTCACGATGTCCTTCAACCAGTTCAGATCCTCGGGCTCGAGCGGGAGCAGCTCGACCATCTCGCGGTTGACGCTGCCCTCGTCGAGGTCGAGGACGTAGCCGATACCGCCGGACATGCCCGCGGCGAGGTTGCGGCCGGTCGGTCCGAGCACCACGGCACGGCCACCGGTCATGTATTCGAAGGCGTGGTCGCCCACGCCCTCGGCGACGACGGTGGCGCCCGAGTTGCGTACGCAGAACCGCTCGCCCACGTGCCCGCGCAGGAACATCTCCCCCGCGGTGGCGCCGTAGGCCAGCGTGTTGCCGGCGATGACCTGACGTTCGGCGGCGAACGTCGCGTCCGGGTGCGGCCGCACGATGATGCGGCCGCCGGACAGGCCCTTGCCGACGTAGTCGTTGGCGTCGCCCACCATCTCCAGCGTGACGCCGCGCGGCAGGAACGCGCCCAGCGACTGCCCCGCCGACCCGGTGAGCCGGATGTGGATCGTGCCGTCGGGCAGGCCCTCCCCGCCGTAGCGGCGGGTGATCTCCGAGCCCAACAGCGTGCCGACGGTGCGGTTGACGTTGCGCACCGGCAGTTCCAGCCGGACCGGGTGCGCGTCCTCCAGCGCCGCCTCGGACAACTGGATCAGCGTGCGGTCCAGAGCGTGCTCGAGGCCGTGGTCCTGCTCGCGGATCTTGCGCCGGGCGCCGCCGTACGGGGTGTCGGCCGGCATCTCGAAGATCGGCGACAGGTCCAGGCCGCTGGCCTTCCAGTGGTCGACGGCGTCGTCGGTGTCCAGCACGTCGGCCCGGCCGATCGCCTCGTCCAGGGTGCGGAAACCCAGCTCCGCCAGCAGTTCCCGGACCTCCTGCGCGACGAACCGGAAGTAGTTCACCACGTGCTCGGCCTGCCCGGTGTAGCGCTTGCGCAGCTCCGGGCTCTGCGTGGCGACACCGACGGGGCAGGTGTCGAGGTGGCAGACGCGCATCATGATGCAGCCGGCCACGATCAGCGGCGCGGTCGCGAAGCCGTACTCCTCGGCGCCGAGCAGCGCGGCGACCACGACGTCGCGGCCGGTCTTCATCGCGCCGTCGACCTGCACGGTGATGCGGTCGCGCAGCCCGTTCAGCATCAGGGTCTGCTGGGTCTCGGCAAGGCCGATCTCCCACGGCGTGCCCGCGTGCTTGAGCGAGTTCAGCGGCGAGGCGCCGGTGCCGCCGTCGTGGCCGGAGATCAGCACGACGTCCGCGTGCGCCTTGGACACGCCGGCCGCGACCGTGCCGACGCCGAGCGAGCTGACCAGCTTCACGTGGATGCGGGCCTGCTCGTTGGCGTTCTTCAGGTCGTGGATCAGCTGCGCCAGGTCCTCGATCGAGTAGATGTCGTGGTGCGGCGGCGGC
>NZ_JBEXTX010000212.1:0-4881 GCF_040614175.1 Amycolatopsis sp. NPDC006131 | reverse complement strand
TAGACCTCGGGGTGGCCGAAGAACCAGAACAGGTGCTGCCAGAGGATCACACCACCGTTGGCCGGGTCGAACACGTGCGCCCCGATGTGACGGTCGGCCGCCAGGTCGAGCAGTGCGGCGGTCAGGATCGGGAACGCGATCAGGGTCATCACGCTCGTCACCAGCACGTGTTCCAGGTGAAGATCGGCATCCGGAACATGGTCACGCCCGGCGCGCGCAGGCAGACGATCGTGGTAATCATGTTGACCGCGCCGAGGATGGTGCCCAGACCGGACACCGTCAGCCCGGCGATCCACAGGTCGCCGCCCGCGCCGGGCGAATAGATCGCGCTCGACAGGGGTGTGTAGGCGAACCAGCCGAAATCGGCGGCGCCGCCCGGGGTGAGGAAGCCGGAAACGGTGATGACGCCGCCGAACAGAAACAGCCAGTAGGACAGCGCGTTGAGGCGGGGGAACGCGACGTCCGAGGCGCCGATCTGAAGCGGCAGCACGAAGTTGGCGAACCCGAACACGATCGGGGTCGCGTACAGCAGCAGCATGATCGTGCCGTGCATGGTGAACAGCTGGTTGTACTGCTCCTGCGACAGGAACTGCTGTCCCGGGTGCGCCAGCTCGGTGCGGATCAGCATCGCCATCGCGCCGCCCACCATGAAGAAGGCGAACGACGTGACCAGGTACATGATGCCGATCTGCTTGTGGTCCGTCGTGCGCAACAACCGCAGCAGCACCGAGCCCTTGGGAGAGCGGCGCGCGACCGGCCGGGTGGGCGCCGAGGTAGGGGCAGTCACGAAGGCCAGGTTATCTCGCTCGCGAGCGAACTATCTGCTCGAGGAGTCATGCGAGTGTCCGGAGACACACGAGGTACTACTTCACGACATGGATGGTGATGTCGTCGGCCGCTCGGTGGCGCTGTGGGCCGAGCAGATGCCCGAACTGGACGTGTCGGCGTCGGAGGTGCTGGCCCGGATCCTGCGGATCGCGCAGCACGTGGAGGGCGCGGAGAACGCCCGGCTGCGCCGCCGGCGCGGACGGATGGTGGCCAACGTGGGCGACTTCGAGGTGCTGCGGGCGCTGCGGCGCATCGGTCCGCCGTACGCGATGACACCGTCCCAGCTGCGCGCGGAGATGCTGATCTCGTCCTCCGGGCTGACCGGCCGCCTGCACCGGCTGGAGCGTGACGGCTGGATCACCCGGGAAGCCTCGGCGGACGACCAGCGCAGCGTCCTGGTGACGCTGACCGCAGCGGCCGTAGCGGACCTGGACCAGGACATCGCCGAACACTTCGCCTTCGAGGACGACCTGCTCGCCCCCCTGACCGAGAAGCAGAAGGGCGACCTGGCCGCTTTGCTCACGCTCCTGCTCCGGCGCTTCGAAGACGGCTGAAGGTGTTGGCCGGGATCTCAGCCCAGGAACCTGGACCGGACCTCAGTGGGCGGTCCACCCACCGTCGACGCGGAGGGTGCTGCCGGTCACGTACGACGACGCGTCGCTGGCCAGGAAAACCGCCGCGCCGGCCAGTTCGCTCGCGTCGCCGATGCGGCCCTGCGGCACGGCGTTGACGATGACCTCACCCCAGTGGCTGTTCACCAGCCCCTCGGACAGGTCAGTCGCGAAATAGCCGGGCGCGAGCGTGTTCACCCGCACGCCGCGGTCGGCCCACTCGACGGCGAGTACGCGGCTGAGGGCTTCGACGCCGCCCTTGCTCGCGGCGTAGGCGGCTATCCGCGGGAACCCGGTTGTGGCGTGCACCGAGGACACGTTCACGATGCTGCCCGCTCCCTGTGCCAGCATGCGGCGCCCCGCGGCACGGCAACAGAGGTACGTCCCGTCGAGGTTGACCCGCAGCACGCGGTGCCAGTCCTCGTCGCCCAGCGACTCACTGCGGGTGAACACCGGGCTGATCCCGGCGCAGTTGACCAGGACGTCCACCCGTCCGATGCGGTCCACGCACTCGTCGGCGAAGCCGGGGTCGTCGACGGATCCCGGCAGCACCATCGTGTCCGGGCCGGTCTCGTCCGCCAGCGTGCGCAGGTCCTGCTCAGTCCTGGAGGTCACGGCGAGCCGCGCGCCCGCGGCGGCCAGGGCCAGGGACATCGTGCGGCCGAGACCCTTGCCCGCCCCCGTCACCCAAGCTGTCTTCCCGGTGAGGTCGAACATCGTCACGCGATCACCGGCAGGGTCCGCAGGTCGCGCTTGAGCACCTTGCCCGACGGCGTACGCGGCAACTGATCGAGGAACCGGACTTCGGCGGGGACCTTGAACTTGGCGAGCCGGTCGCGGCAGAACGCCACCAGGCCGGCGGCGTCGACCGTGGCTCCGGGGCGCAACACGACGAACGCCTTGGGAACCTCGCCCCAACGCTCGTGCGGCATGCCCACCACTGCGGCCTCGACCACGTCCGGATGTTCGTACAGGACGCGTTCGACCTCAGGCGTCGCGATGTTCTCCCCGCCCGAGACGATCATGTCCTTCTTCCGGTCCTCCACGTAGAGGTAGCCGTCCTCGTCGAGCCGGCCGATGTCCCCGGTGTGGAACCACCCGTCGCGCAGGGCTTTCGCCGTCGCATCGGGGTCGCGCCAGTACCCGGCGAACACCTTGGGCCCGGAGAGCGTGATCTCACCGAGCTGCCCGCGCGGAACTTCCCGTCCCGACTCGTCCACGATGCGCACCCGCAGGTGCACGACGGGCCGGCCCACCGACCCGACCTTCGACAGCATGTGTTCGGCGTCGTTGAACGTGTCGCCCGAAACCGTTTCGGTGAGCCCGTAGGCGTCGGCGAACCAGGCCGACGGGAACGCGGCGCGGATGCGTTCGACGAGGGGGACCGGCATCTTCTCGCCACCGCCGATGACGAACCGGATCGAGGAGGTGTCGCGTTCGGTGATGCCCGGCAGGTGCAGCAGGGCGTTCATCATCGACGGGGCGAGCCAGACGTTGGTCGGACGGTCGCGTTCGATGATGTCGACGACCTCGCGGGCGTCGAACTTCCTGGTCAGCAGCAGAGAGCCGCCGGCGTGCAGGGTGGCCAGCGCGGGCAGGTCGAGTCCACCGACGTGGTAGAGCGGGCCGCACACGAGTGTGGTGTCGGCGCTGGTGAGCCCGAACTCCACGATCTGCCCCAGATTCTTGTACAGCAGGTTGGTGTGGGTGATGCACACGCCCTTGGGGCGGGAGGTCGTGCCGGAGGTGTACATCAGGCGCTGGAGCGCGTCCGGGCCGACCGGCTCGACCGGCACCGTCTCCCCGAGGTGGCGGGCGACGAGCTCGTCGTAGGACACCCACCCGTCCCGTGTTCCACCGAGGAGAAACCGGTGCCGGACCGCGGATTCGGGTACCGCGTCGGCGAACTCGGGTTCGGTCAGGATCGCGGCCGCTTCCGAGTCGCGGAGGATGAACTCCCACTCGGTGGGGGAGAGGCGGTAGTTCAGCGGCAGGAACGCGGCGCCGATGTGGTTGAGCGCGAGCACTGTTTCGAGGAACTCGAGGTGGTTGTACAGCAGCAGGGACACGATGTCGCCGCGTCCGATGCCCCGTTCCCGCAGCCCGGCGGCGAGGGCGTGCACGCGGGCGGACAACTCGCGGTTGGTCACCCGCCGCTCGCCTTGGACCAGCACGACCTTGTCCGGGTACCGCGCCACGTTGTGCTCGAGCACGGCGGCGAAGTTGTACATCAGCGATCCTCCGAGTGGAAGCTGTGCAGTTCTGCGCCCGCCTTGCCCCAGTGGATCGTGCTGATCATGCCACCGTCGGCGACCAGGTCGGCGCCGGTGACGAAATCCGCTCCGGGACCGGCGAGGAACGCGACGACGCGGGCGATGTCGTCCGGTTCGCCGAGCCGGCCGAGCGGGATGTTGTCCACGGTGGCCTGCCTGATCGCCTGGTTTCCCAGCGTGTCTCGGTTCAGGCCGCTTTCCACCACGCCGGGGCTGACGGAGTTGATGCGGATCCGGTGCTCCGCCAGTTCCGCCGCGAGCTGTTTGGTCAGCGCGAGGACCCCGCCCTTGGCCGCGGTGTAGGAGGAGAACCCGTATCCGGTGTGCCCGGCGATCGACGCGATCTGCACGATGGATCCGCCGCCCGCGGCGGCCATTGCCGGAATCACGTTGCGGAGGAGGATGAAGTACCCGGTGAGGTTGACCTCGACCACGCGGCGCCACTCCTCGACCGAACATTCCAGCAGTTTCTTGCGCACGATGATGCCCGCGGCGTTGACGAGCACCCGCGGGGCGGCGGGCAGCCGGCCGATGACGTCGCGCACGGCCTCGTCGTCGGTGACGTCGACCGCGAACTCCACGGCCTTGCCGCCTCGTTCCTCGATCTCGCGACGGGTCCCCGCCGCCCCGTCGATGTCCAGGAGCGCCACCGTCGCCCCCGAGGTTGCCAGGTGCGTCGCACAGGCTCGTCCGATGCCGGACGCGGCACCCGTGATGACAGCGCAGTCCATTGTGTCTCCTCGCTCAACCCATCGCGTATCCGCCGTTGACGTCGACCACGGCTCCGGTCAAGTAGCTGGCCGCGGGAGAGGCGACGAACGCCGCAACCCGCGCGATCTCCTCGGGCTGGGCGAGCCGGCCCAACGGGCAGTAGTCGGGCCGGTACCCGCGTCCGGCGACCATCTCGGTGTCGACCACGCCCGGAGCGATCGCGTTGGCGGTGATGCCCCGCGCCGCTTCGGTCTTGGCCAGCCACTTCACCACGGCATGCACCGCTCCCTTGCTCGCCACGTAGTGCGGTCCGGCGAGCACGCCGCCGACCTTGCCCGCGACGGAGCCGATGCAGACCACCCGGCCACGGGGGGGGGCGGCGCCCCCCCCCCCCGGCCGGCTTCTGCCCCCACGTCCCCCTTATATAAATCAAAAAAAAAAAAAAAAAAAAAAAAAAA
>NZ_JBEXTX010000211.1:1833-5233 GCF_040614175.1 Amycolatopsis sp. NPDC006131 | reverse complement strand
ATAGCCGGATCGATTTTCTAGCATTGTTGGAGAGTTTGATCCTGGCTCAGGACGAACGCTGGCGGCGTGCTTAACACATGCAAGTCGAACGCTGAAGCACCTTCGGGTGTGGATGAGTGGCGAACGGGTGAGTAACACGTGGGTAACCTGCCCTGTACTTTGGGATAAGCCCTGGAAACGGGGTCTAATACCGAATATGACTCGCTAAGGCATCTTGGTGGGTGGAAAGTTTCGGCGGTACAGGATGGGCCCGCGGCCTATCAGCTTGTTGGTGGGGTAGTGGCCTACCAAGGCGACGACGGGTAGCCGGCCTGAGAGGGTGACCGGCCACACTGGGACTGAGACACGGCCCAGACTCCTACGGGAGGCAGCAGTGGGGAATATTGCACAATGGGCGGAAGCCTGATGCAGCGACGCCGCGTGAGGGATGACGGCCTTCGGGTTGTAAACCTCTTTCGCCAGGGACGAAGCGCAAGTGACGGTACCTGGAGAAGAAGCACCGGCTAACTACGTGCCAGCAGCCGCGGTAATACGTAGGGTGCAAGCGTTGTCCGGAATTATTGGGCGTAAAGAGCTCGTAGGCGGCTTGTCGCGTCTGCTGTGAAAATCCGGGGCTTAACTCCGGACCTGCAGTGGATACGGGCAGGCTTGAGTTCGGTAGGGGAGACTGGAATTCCTGGTGTAGCGGTGAAATGCGCAGATATCAGGAGGAACACCGGTGGCGAAGGCGGGTCTCTGGGCCGATACTGACGCTGAGGAGCGAAAGCGTGGGGAGCGAACAGGATTAGATACCCTGGTAGTCCACGCTGTAAACGTTGGGCGCTAGGTGTGGGCGACTTCCACGTTGTCCGTGCCGTAGCTAACGCATTAAGCGCCCCGCCTGGGGAGTACGGCCGCAAGGCTAAAACTCAAAGGAATTGACGGGGGCCCGCACAAGCGGCGGAGCATGTGGATTAATTCGATGCAACGCGAAGAACCTTACCTGGGCTTGACATGCACTGGAAACCGGCAGAGATGTCGGCCCCCTTGTGGCCGGTGTGCAGGTGGTGCATGGCTGTCGTCAGCTCGTGTCGTGAGATGTTGGGTTAAGTCCCGCAACGAGCGCAACCCTTGTCCTGTGTTGCCAGCGCGTAATGGCGGGGACTCGCGGGAGACTGCCGGGGTCAACTCGGAGGAAGGTGGGGATGACGTCAAGTCATCATGCCCCTTATGTCCAGGGCTTCACACATGCTACAATGGCTGGTACAGAGGGCTGCGATACCGTGAGGTGGAGCGAATCCCTTAAAGCCGGTCTCAGTTCGGATCGCAGTCTGCAACTCGACTGCGTGAAGTCGGAGTCGCTAGTAATCGCAGATCAGCAACGCTGCGGTGAATACGTTCCCGGGCCTTGTACACACCGCCCGTCACGTCATGAAAGTCGGTAACACCCGAAGCCCATGGCCCAACCCCGCTTGCGGGGAGGGAGTGGTCGAAGGTGGGACTGGCGATTGGGACGAAGTCGTAACAAGGTAGCCGTACCGGAAGGTGCGGCTGGATCACCTCCTTTCTAAGGAGCAGCTCACTTCCACGCTCTTCGGGGTGTGGAGTGGCCAGGCTCAGTGTCCGAATGTGGCACTGTCTGGTTGCTCAAGGAATTGTGGACGACTGGCTGATGCTCATCTGAGGGACGAAGGAACTGTCTAGTACTGCCGGCAACGGCGTGGAACGGGGTTGTGGAGTCTCGAGGATGGGTGCTTGTTGATACGCTGTTGGGTCCTGAGGCAACACGGTGTGTTGTTTCTGGGTGTGGTGTTTGAGAATTGCAGAGTGGATGCGAGCATCTTTGTGGTCAAGTTGTTAAGGGCACATGGTGGATGTCTTGGCATCAGGAGCCGATGAAGGACGTGGGAGGCTGCGATAAGCCTCGGGGAGCTGTCAACCGAGCTGTGATCCGAGGGTGTCCGAATGGGGAAACCCAGCACCTGTTATGAGGTGTTACCCATACCTGAATATATAGGGTATGTGGAGGGAACGCGGGGAAGTGAAACATCTCAGTACCCGTAGGAAGAGAAAACACTAGTGATTCCGTGAGTAGTGGCGAGCGAAAGCGGAGGAGGCTAAACCGTGCGCATGTGATACCTGTCAGGGGTTGTGTGTGCGGGGTTGTGGGACCCATCTTCCAGAATCTGACAGTTCTGGCATCGTGCTGCATGGCTAGTGGAACCGCCTGGGATGGTGGACCGGAGTGGGTGAGAGTCCCGTACGCGAAAGCTGTGTTGGTGTGGTGTGGTGGTGTTCCCGAGTAGCAGCGAGCTCGTGGAATTTGCTGTGAATCTGCCGGGACCACTCGGTAAGCCTAAATACTTCCTGGTGACCGATAGCGGACGAGTACCGTGAGGGAAAGATGAAAAGTACCCCGGGAGGGGAGTGAAAGAGTACCTGAAACCGTGTGCCTACAAGCCGTCAGGGCCATCTTCGGATGGTGATGGCGTGCCTTTTGAAGAATGAGCCTGCGAGTTAGTGCTGCGTGGCGAGGTTAACCCGTGTGGGGTAGCCGTAGCGAAAGCGAGTCTGAATAGGGCGTGTGAGTCGCGTGGTCTAGACCCGAAGCGGAGTGATCTACCCATGGCCAGGCTGAAGCGAGGGTAAGACCTCGTGGAGGGCCGAACCCACCAGGGTTGAAAACCTGGGGGATGAGTTGTGGGTAGGGGTGAAAGGCCAATCAAACTCCGTGATAGCTGGTTCTCCCCGAAATGCATTTAGGTGCAGCGTCGCATGTTTCGTGGTGGGGGTAGAGCTACTGGATGGCCTAGGGGCCTTACCGGGTTACCGAAGTCAACCAAACTCCGAATACCATCACGTGAGAGTGCGGCAGTGAGACGGCGGGGGATAAGCTTCGTCGTCGAGAGGGAAACAGCCCAGAACACCGGCTAAGGCCCCTAAGTGTGTGCTTAGTGGGAAAGGATGTGGGGTCGCTTAGACAACCAGGAGGTTGGCTTAGAAGCAGCCACCCTTGAAAGAGTGCGTAATAGCTCACTGGTCAAGTGGTCCTGCGCCGATAATGTAGCGGGGCTCAAGTACACCGCCGAAGCCGTGTCAATAACACAATACATCCGCTTGGTTCTTTGGGAACCTTGTGTAGTGGTGTTGTTGGGTAGGGGAGCGTCCTGCATCCAGAGAAGCGGCCGTGGAAGCGAGTCGTGGAGGGTGTGGGAGTGAGAATGCAGGCATGAGTAGCGAATGCAGAGTGAGAAACTCTGCCGCCGGATGACCAAGGGTTCCTGGGTCAAGTTAATCTGCCCAGGGTAAGTCGGGACCTAAGGCGAGGCCGACAGGCGTAGTCGATGGACAACGGGTTGATATTCCCGTACCCGCGTATGTTCGCCCATGACGAGGCGCATGATACTAACCGCCCTGAACC
>NZ_JBEXTX010000211.1:0-1736 GCF_040614175.1 Amycolatopsis sp. NPDC006131 | reverse complement strand
CCGTGAGGCTCTTCGGAGTTGATCGGGGACGCGCGGGACCTGAGTGTGTAGTAGTCAAGCGATGGGGTGACGCAGGAAGGTAGCTCCGCCAGTGAGTGGTTGTACTGGTGTAAGCGTGTAGGACGTGGTGTAGGCAAATCCGCACCACATGTAGTCTGAGACGTGATGCGTAGCCGTTGAGGCGAAGTAGGGTGATCCTCTGCTGCCGAGAAAAGCCTCTAGCGAGAACATGTGCGGCCCGTACCCCAAACCGACACAGGTGGTCAGGTAGAGAATACTAAGGCGGTCGGGTGAACTGTGGTTAAGGAACTCGGCAAAATGCCCCCGTAACTTCGGGAGAAGGGGGGCCAAAGCACTTGAAGCCCTTCGCGGGCTAGGGTGAGTTGGCCGCAGAGACCAGCGGAAAGCGACTGTTTACTAAAAACACAGGTCCATGCGAAGTCGTAAGACGAGGTATATGGACTGACGCCTGCCCGGTGCTGGAACGTTAAGAGGACCGGTTAGCTCCTTTGGGGCGAAGCTGAGAATTTAAGCGCCAGTAAACGGCGGTGGTAACTATAACCATCCTAAGGTAGCGAAATTCCTTGTCGGGTAAGTTCCGACCTGCACGAATGGCGTAACGACTTTCCGGCTGTCTCAACCACAGGCCCGGTGAAATTGCACTACGAGTAAAGATGCTCGTTACGCGCGGCAGGACGGAAAGACCCCGGGACCTTTACTATAGCTTGGTATTGGTTTTCGGTTCGGCTTGTGTAGGATAGGTGGGAGACTGTGAAGCGGGGACGCTAGTTCTCGTGGAGTCGTTGTTGAAATACCACTCTGGTCGGATTGGGAATCTAACCTAGGGCCCTGATCGGGTTCAGGGACAGTGCCTGGTGGGTAGTTTAACTGGGGCGGTTGCCTCCTAAAAGGTAACGGAGGCGCCCAAAGGTTCCCTCAGCCTGGTTGGCAATCAGGTGTTGAGTGTAAGTGCACAAGGGAGCTTGACTGTGAGACTGACGGGTCGAGCAGGTGCGAAAGCAGGGACTAGTGATCCGGCATCTCCTGGTGGAAGGGATGTCGCTCAACGGATAAAAGGTACCCCGGGGATAACAGGCTGATCTTGCCCAAGAGTCCATATCGACGGCATGGTTTGGCACCTCGATGTCGGCTCGTCGCATCCTGGGGCCGGAGTAGGTCCCAAGGGTTGGGCTGTTCGCCCATTAAAGCGGCACGCGAGCTGGGTTTAGAACGTCGTGAGACAGTTCGGTCCCTATCCGCCGCGCGCGTAGGAGACTTGAGGAAGGCTGTCCCTAGTACGAGAGGACCGGGACGGACGAACCTCTGGTATGCCAGTTGTCACGCCAGTGGCATGGCTGGTTAGCTACGTTCGGAAGGGATAACCGCTGAAGGCATCTAAGCGGGAAGCCTGTTCCTAGATGAGGTCTCCCACCCCTTTGTGGGTTAAGGCCCCCAAGAGACGATTGGGTTGATAGGCCAGACATGGACGCACAGTAATGTGTTTTTGAGTGGACTGGTACTAATAGGCCGAGGACTTGCCCACAAAGCTGCTACGCATCCGCTCTGCAACTCTGAAACACCACACCAGACGAAACATCTCTGGTGTTGTTTCGGAGAGTTTCGGTGGTCATGGCGGCAGGGAAACGCCCGGTCCCATTCCGAACCCGGAAGCTAAGCCTGCCAGCGCCGATGGTACTGCACCCCCGCGGGTGTGGGAGAGTAGGACACCGCCGAAC
>NZ_JBEXTX010000210.1:0-5405 GCF_040614175.1 Amycolatopsis sp. NPDC006131 | reverse complement strand
GCCCCGGGCGGGCTCTGCGCGAGCAACGTCCCGATCTCGGTGACCTCGATGCCCAGCCGCGAACCCGGCCGCCTCGATCCGGTCCAGGATCTCCGAGTACAGCACCAGAGCGGTCGCGATGCACGGCCGGGACACCGGGTGCAGCCGGTCGATGCCGTCGCGCGCGTAGGCGTAGATCTCGCGGGTGGTGGCGTGCTGGGCGGCCAGCGCCTCGCGCACCCTGGGGTCGGTGCGGCCGTTGCGGTGGCACCACAGCAGCAGGTCCCGGTCGACGCCGAACGCGGCGAGCTCGTCGGCGGGCAGGTAGACGCGGCCGCGGTCGAGGTCCTCGGCGACGTCGCGCAGGAAGTTGGTCAGCTGGAAGGCCTTGCCCAGCGCCGCCGCGTAGGGCGCGGCCTCCGCCGGCTCGCCGACCGTGCCCAGCACGGGCAGCATCTGCAGGCCGATCACCTCCGCCGAGCCGTACACGTAGCGGTCCAGCGCGGCGCGGTCGGCGTAGCCGGTGACGGTGAGGTCCATCCGCATCGAGTCGAGGAACGCGGTGAACAGGTCGCGGCGGATCCCGTAGCGGCCCGCGGTGTCCACCACGGCTGCGAGAACCGGGTCGTCGCTGCGGCCGCTGTCCAGCCCGGCGAACAGCTCCGCGGAAAGCGCTTCCAGGCGGCCGGCCGGATCGCTGCCAGGGGGAGCGGAGTCGACGATGTCGTCGGCGAAGCGGGCGAACCCGTAGAGCGCGTGCACGGCCGGGCGCTGCGCCTTGGTCAGCAGGCGCGTGGCGAGGTAGTAGGTGCGGCCGTGTTCGGCGTTGAGGCGGCGGCAGCGGACGTAGGCCTCGCGCAGGCGCGGTTCGGTGATCCCGGCGGCGTCCAGGGCCCCGGTCATCGCGCCGCCACCAGTGGGCGGGTCACGTGGGCGCCGGTGATGCGGTCGGCGGCGAGGCGCCCGGACACCAGCGCGGTCGGCACGCCCACCCCGGGCGCGGTGCTGCCGCCGGCGAGCACCACGTTGCCGGTGCCGCGCACCAGGTTGCGCGGCCGGAACGGGCCGGTCTGCGCGACGGTGTGCGCCAGCGCGAACGGGGTGCCGGCCAGCATGCCCTGCCGCGCCCAGTCGGCCGGCGTGACGACGTGCCTGGCTTCGATGCCGTCGCCGAGCCCGGGCAGCAGCCGCTCGGCGACGTGGCCGAGGACCTCGTCGGCGTAGGCGTCCCCGACGCGGTCCCAGTCCACCGGGCCGCGCCGCAGGTTCGGCGCGGGCGCCAGCACGTAGAGCAGGTCGCGCCCGTCCGGCGCGAGCGCGGGGTCGGTGGCCGTCGGACGGGTCACCAGCAGGGAGGGATCGCTCATCAGCCGCCCTTCGTGGATCAGCTCGTGGAACGTCCGCCGCCACGCCGCGCCGAACAGGATGGTGTGGTGCGCGGTGTCGCACCGCCGCCGCGTGCCGACGTGCACGACGACCGCGGACGGCGCGGGCCGCAGCGGCACCGGCCGTCGCGGGGTCCGGCCGAGCAGCTCGTAGGCGGCGGGCAGTTCGGTGGTGAGCACGACCGCGTCGGCGGGGAGGCTGCCGCCGGTGGTCTCCACCGCGGTCACCCGGGAGCCGGACCGCCGCAGCGCCGTGACCTCGGCGCCGTAGCGGAACTCCACCCCGGCGTCCGCGGCCGCCGCGGCCAGGGCGTCGGGCAGCGCGCGCATGCCGCCGCGCGGGAAGAACACCCCGGCCACGGTGTCCATGTAGGCGATCACCGCGTACACGGCCAGCGCGTGCTGAGGCGACTGCCCGGCGTAGAGCGACTGGAAGGAGAACACCCGGCGCAGCCGCTCGTCGCGGAGGAAGCGGCCGATCTTGCGGTCCAGCGGCCCGAAGGCGCCCATCGCGACCAGCCGGGCCAGGTGCGGGGTGACCAGGGCGAGCGGGGAGTCGAAGTTGGCGGCGATGAACCGGTCGAACTCGGTCCGGTACAGCCGGATCAGCCACTCGCGCAGCCGCCGGTACCCGTCCGCTTCGGACGGCCCGGCGAACGCGCGCACCGCTTCGGTCATCGCCTCGGGATCGCTGTGCACGTCGAGGCTGCTGCCGTCGGCGAAGCGGGCGCGGTAGGCGGGGGTGACCGGGACCAGGTCGAGCCGGTTCGCGACGCTGTCGCCGACCGCGGCGAGGGTCTCGTCGACCAGGTCGGGCATGGTCAGCACGGTGGGTCCGGTGTCCATGCGGTAACCGCCCAGGTCCAGGCGTCCTGTCCGGCCACCGGGCACCGGCTCGCGCTCCACGACGGTCACCTGCCGTCCCCGCCCGGCCAGGTGCAGCGCCGCCGCCAGCCCGGACAGCCCCGCCCCCACCACGACGATCCGATCCGCCGGGCCCGTCACGGTCCGCATCCAGCCACCCCTCACTCGACTACCCGGACAGGTAAAACGTTGCACGAACGTTGCGCCGTTGTCCACTCGGTGAGCCTGTCGCCCTGCGGACTAGCGTAGGTGACGGACGCCGGGGCGACCGGGCATGAGGAGGACGTGGTGGGAGACCTGCTGGGCCGCGGGCCCGCGCCGAGGAAGCGGTTGCGGGAGCTGCTGGCGGCGCCGGGGCCGCTGGTGGCGCCCGGGGCCTATGACGCGCTCACCGCGCGCCTGGTCGAGCAGGCCGGGTTCGAGGTGGTCTACATGACCGGGTTCGGCACCACCGCCTCGCTGATCGGGCGGCCGGACGTCGGCCTGCTGACCGGCGCGGAGATGATCGACAACGCGCGGCGGATCGTGGCGGCCGTCGACGTCCCGGTGATTGCCGACGCCGACACCGGCTACGGCAACGCCCTCAACGTGGTCCGCACCGTGCAGGCCTACGAGCAGGCCGGGGTGGCGGGCATCCACCTGGAGGACCAGGTCAGCCCGAAGAAGTGCGGGCACCTGAGCGGCAAGGCCGTCATCCCGCGGGAGGAGATGGCCGGCAAGCTGCGCGCGGCCGTCGCAGCTCGCCGGGACCCGGACTTCGTGCTGATCGCGCGCACCGACGCCGCCGCCGTGCACGGGCTCGCCGACGCGATCGAGCGCGCCCGCGCCTACGCCGAGGCCGGCGCCGACCTGCTGTTCGTGGAGGCCCCGACCAGCGAGGAGGACATCGCCACCGTCGCGCGGGAGCTGTCCGGGGCCGCCCCGCTGGTGTTCAACTGGGCGGAGGGTGGCCGCACCCCGCCGCTGTCCCTGGAGCGGATCCGCGAGCTGGGCTTCTCGCTCGTGCTCTACCCGATCGGCACGCTGCTCGCCGCGACCGCGGGGGTCCGCGCCCTGCTGGACACCGTGCGCCGGGACGGGACCCCCGCGGCCGCGCTGCCCGGACTGCCGTCGTTCGGCGAGTTCACCGACCTCGTCGGGCTGCCCGAGGTGAGCGATCTCGAGGCGCGGTTCGCGGGGGAGTCCGGTTAGGACACCTGCGGCACGCCCTTGACGAACTCCAGGTTGAGGCCGAACAGGCCGCGTGCGGCGCGCTGGCCGTTGAGCCAGCCGTGGAAGTAGATCCGCCCGCCGACGACGTCCGCCCCGCCGGGGCCTTCGGTGGCGTGGCCGACCGACTCGGTGGTCAGCAGCGGCTGGTCGGCCTTGGTGTACGGGCCGGTCAGCGAGGACGCCGTGGCGTAGCGGGTCTGGTAGGTGGCGTTGCGGTAGTCGTCGGCGGAGTAGAACAGCACGTACTGGCCGCCGCGCTGGGTGATCACCGGCGCTTCGACGATGCCCTTCTCCTCGGGGCGGTCCGCGCGCAGGATCTCGGTGCGTGGGCCGTCGGGCGCGGTGCCGTCCTGGGTCATCTTCTGCACGAAGATCGCCGAGGCGCCGCCACCGGGGTGCTCGCCCTTGTAGAGCAGGTAGCGGGTGCCGTCGCGGGTCTGGAAGGTCTGCGGGTCGATGTCGCCCTTGTCGCCAGGGTCGCAGATCAGCGGCGCGTCCCCGGCCGGCTGGTAGGGGCCCGCCACGGAGTTCGCGACCGCGGTGCCGATGCAGCGGTGCCGGTCCGTTTTGGACACCGCCGCGTAGTACATGAGGAAGGTGCCGTCCGCGCGGCGGGTCACGTCGGGCGCCCAGTAGCCGCCCTTGGGGTCCACCCAGGACGGATCGGCGGCCAGCGCGTCCCCGGTGACGCGCCACGGCCCGTCGGCGTCCTTGGCGACGGCGACGGGGATCCGGCCGGACGGGCCGCCGGTGGCGAACGCGTGGTAGTCGGTGCCGATCTTGAGCACGTCGGGGTCCGGGAAGTCCTGGTTCAGCAGCACCCGCGGGGCGGGCGCGGCCTGCGCCACGGCACCCGGCAGCAGCGCCGAGGAGAGCAGGATTCCCAGGCAGGTCAACGCTTTCGCGGTCCTGGGCCGCCGGCGCGGGCGGGTCGGGTCGTCGGGTTCGCGGGCCTTGGTGATCTTGCCTGCCGTGTCCACGGCGCAGGAGTTACCCGGGTGGTGGAGGGACTAATCTCCTCCCTTCGGGCCGCGCGCGGTGCTGCGTGTGGTGATGGCGGAGGAGTCTCGGACGCTGGGCCCGGTGATCCCTCCGACCAGGACGGTGGAGCCGCCGGTGCGGACGGTCACCGGATGGCGGTGCCGAGCTGTTCGGCTCGCCTGCCGGCCGGAGCAGTTGCCGGCGCCTTGACCCTGGGCCGCGGGGGTGAGTTCCGCGGTGGCGGGGTGTGCGCCGCGGGCCTACGGTGGCTGTTCCGGCTGCGGAAAGGGGAACCGTCATGGCCGTGCACCAGCCCTACGGGGCGTTCCGGGTGACGCTCGGCGAGGGGACGGGCCGCGAGTTGCGGCGGGTCACCGGGCGATGGTGGATGGTCGCCCTGCTCGGGGTCGCCACCGCGGTGCTGGGGGTGCTGCTGCTGGTGAACCTGGCCGTCGCGGTGGGGACGCTCGCCGTGATCGTCGCGATCGCCCTGCTGTTCGAGGGCTTCGACGAGATCCTCACCGCCGACCGGCACCGCACCCGGTGGCCGTTCTACCTGCTCGGCGTGGTGTGGATCGGGATCGGCGTGATCGCGCTCGCCTGGCCGGGCATCACGCTGCTCACGCTCGCCGTGGTGGTCGGGATCGGGTTCGTCGTCGCGGGCGCCGGGCAGATCGCCGCGTCACTCGCGTGGCGGCGACGCCTGCCGATGTGGGGCCTGTGGCTCGGCCTCGGCGTGGTGACCCTGCTGATCGGGGTGGTGGCCCTGGTGTGGCCGGACCTGACCATCCTCACGCTCGCGATCTGGCTCGGAATCGCCCTGGTGCTGCGCGGCGCCGGCGCCCTGTGGTTCGCCCTCCAGCTGCGCCGCGCCCACCAGGCGATGGCCGCCTAGGCCGTGTCTGACAATGTCTTTGTCCAGGTGATGACGTCGTGGATGAGGATGGCGGCGCGGTAGAGCGTGGCCAACTTGTCGTAGCGGGT
>NZ_JBEXTX010000209.1:0-5652 GCF_040614175.1 Amycolatopsis sp. NPDC006131 | reverse complement strand
CGCCAGCGCGGCCAACCTGCCCCGCTTCACCACCGACTTCCCGCGCCCCGGCCTGGAACCCGCCCGCGAGTACGGCCTGCTCACCAGCTTCCGCACCGGCCCCTCGGCCAGGCCGCCCAACCCAAGCCGGCTGGACCGCCCGACCACCACGCCCGGGCGAGTGGGCCGAAGACCGCCGGCCCGACGGGGCAGAGGGGCGGGACAGCCGCCCACAGAATCGCCGACTGCCGCGCCTGGCCGGGGTCGGCGCGGCCGCGCTGTCGGCCGCCGGGAGGGGGTAGCCGACGACTCGGATTCCCCGGCTCGGCGGGGGCTGTGCCGTGGCCGAGCGGGAAGCCTGGCCGCCCGACCGGATCGCCGACTGCCGCGTCCGCCCGAGGCCGCCGAGACGGCCGCGCCACCGACCACCGACGGGCCCAACACCCCCAGCCCGAAGCGGGCCGCGCCCCGGCCGAGCAGGAAACCCGGCCACCCAACCGAGCCGCCGACCGCCGCCCCAGCAGCCCCGCCGGATCGCCGACCGCCACCCCGTCCCCGGCAGCCGGCACGGCTGCGCCGCCGGCCGCCCGCGGGCGACACCCGGCCCCCGCTGGCGCCCGCGGGCGACACCCGGCCCGACTGGACGCCCCGCGGCCCACCGCCGGAGGCCGAGCCACCGGCGGTGGGCCGGCAGTGGAGCGTCACTCCCCCGCGTCGCCGAAAAGCGCGGTCAGCCGGGCCTCCAGGAAGGCCAGCAGCTCCCGATGCCCCCGCTCGTAGCCGAGGAGCTGCTCCACGAACAGCCCCTCCACCGCGGTGCCCCACAGGGTCGCCACCGCGCACACCTCGTCCTCGCTCAGCGGCACTCCCCGGCGAGCGGCCTCGCCGCGTACGGCGTCCGCGAAGGTCGACCTCAGCGCGTCCAGCCGGGGCGCCAGCCGCTCCCGCAAGGCGGGCTGGTTCAGCGCCAGCGTGCACAGCTCGAGCCAGATCTTGGGCCACCCCCGCGCCCGCGCGTCCCCGATCAGCAGGTCCCGGTGCCGCCGCCAGCGGGCCACCAGCGGCTCCTCCCCCGCGAACGCGGCCGCGACCCCCGCCGCGTACTGGTCGCCCACCCGGTCCAGCACTGCCACGAGCACGTCGGCCATGGAGCCGAAGTGGTAGTGCACCAGCGCCTGGTTCAGCCCGGCCTCGGCGGCCAGCCGGCGCGTCGTCACCGCCGCCGCCCCTTCGGTGATCAGCAGCCGCTCGGCGGCGTCGACGAGCTGCTTCTTGCGATCAGGACGCACACCCACGCCTTTCTCCGGAACGGGTGAGGATACCGCCGGGCACCTCCCCCGCACGGAGGAAAGCGCTTTCGGGGGCCGGCGCGTCGCCGCAACCGGCCACAACGGTGTTTGCGCACAGTAACCGGGGGGTCGCGGCTCGGGAGTGATCGCCGTACGACATGATTTCACCTCGACCAGAGCATCTATCGAGTGATCGGCGACTGTGACTCAGAGTGAGAAGAACTCCCGAGCCGCCGGGAGGGCACTTGTCGACAACCCCCGCTTGACAGGGGTGGTTGCATACGACTCTGTCGTGACGTCGCCGTCTTCGTCCCGGTCCCCAGGATTTCGTGGAGCGTCGTGAAAAACACAGATGACAAGTCAGGCGAAGGCCACCACAAGTCGATCAGAAAGCGCCTGACGGGAACCGTCCTGATCCCGAGTATCGCGCTCCTGGTGATGTGGATCGCGGGTTCCGGGTACTTCCTGGTGGACGCGATCTACGTGCGCACGGTGGCCTCCTCCGTGCAGGACGTGTCGATCCCCGCCGTCACCGCGCTCGGCGCCGTCCAGCAGGAACGCCAGCTGTCGCTGGTCTACCTGGAACGCCCCCAGGTCGGCCTGCGTGACCTGCAGGCGCAGCAGCAGTCCATCGACAGGTCGCTGACCAGCCTCCGGTCCGCCCTCACCGAGGTGAAGAGCCTCGTGCCGGACGAGATCGGGCAGCGGATGAACCAGATGGAGGCGAGCCTCGACCAGCTCCCGGTGATCCGCGCGGAGATCAACCTGCGCACGATCTCCAAGGAGCAGGTCAACGACTTCTACAACCGCCTGCTGGACGTCTCGACCGACCTGTTCGACTCGCAGGCCCGCCTGGTGCCCGACGCCGAGTCGACCCAGGGCGGTATGACCTCGGTGGACATCTTCCGCGCCTCCGACCAGATGTCGCGGGCCGCGTCGCTGGCCTCCAGCGCGTTCGCCTCCGGCCAGTTCGCCCCGGCCGACCACCTGCAGTTCGCCCAGCTCGTCGGCAGCTACCGCAACCAGCTGGCGAAGATCGCGAGCTACATGGCCCCCGAGGCGGGGCAGCGCTACCGCGACCTGACCTCGGGCGAGCAGTGGCAGCGCCTCACCGCCGCGGAGAACTCGATCATCACGCACGGCCCGGGCGCCTTCCGCGAGAACGTCGGCGGGCTGACCGTGCGGGAGAACGACTGGCGCGACCTCACCACCGAGGTGTCGGGCCAGCTGATCGGCCTGACCGTCGAGCAGTCGGAGCTGGCCTCCAGCGCCGCGCTGGACAAGGGCAACGTCAACCTGTGGACCGTGATCATCGGCAGTGTCGTCGCCCTGCTCGCGGCGATCGCGTCGATCTGGGTCGCCGTCCGGGTGTCCCGCACGCTGGTCGACCGGACCCTGATGACGCGCCTGGAGCGCCTGCGCAACGACTCGCTGGAGCTGGCCCGCACCCGCCTGCCGAGCATCGTGAACCGGCTCAAGGAGGGCGAGTCGGTGGACGTCACGGCCGAGCTGCCCCGCCTTGACCACGGCAAGGACGAGATCGGCCAGGTGGCCGAGGCGTTCAACATCGCGCAGCTGACCGCCGTCCAAGCCGCGGCCAGTGAGGCCAAGGCCCGCAGCGGTGTCAACAACGTGTTCCTCGGCATCGCCCACCGCAACCAGGGCCTGGTGCACCGCCAGCTGCAGATCCTGGACCGGATGGAGAGCCGCGAGGAGAACCCGGAGCAGCTCAAGGGCCTGTTCCAGCTCGACCACCTGGCCACCCGCGCCCGCCGCACCACCGAGAACCTGATCATCCTCGGCGGCAAGCAGCCGGGCCGCCGCTGGCGCAAGCCGGTGTGGCTGATGGACGTGCTGCGCGCCGCGGTGTCGGAGACCGAGCACTACTCGCGGGTCGAGGTGGAGAACGTCCCGCAGGTCGCGATCATCGGGTCGGCGGTCGCCGACACCATCCACCTGGTCGCGGAACTGGTCGACAACGCCACCACCTTCTCCCCGCCCGGGTCGCAGGTCCACATGACCTCCACCCTCGTCGCGCGCGGCGTCGTGGTGGACGTGGCCGACCAGGGTCTCGGCATGAAGGACGACGTCCGGGAATGGGCCAACCGGATGATGTCGGAACCGCCCGAGTTCGACGCGATGGCCCTGAAAGCCGACTCCAGCCTGGGCCTTTTCGTGGTCGCGCGGCTGGCGGCCCGGCTCGGCCTGAAGGTCATGTTCGACTCCTCGCGCTACGGTGGCACCCGCGCCACGATCCTGATCCCGTCGGCACTGCTCGCCAACGGGGACCAGGTCGCCGAGAACGCCGATCCGGAGTTCCCCGGCGCCCCGGCCACCACCGGGACCGACTCGCACGAGCAGGAGGAGACCGGCCGTCCGGCCGGGACGAACGGTATGGGACGACACGAGAACAACGGCGCCGCCGAGCCCGCTCGGCGGGTCCCGGCGGAGCTCCCCTCGGGACGGCACGCGGAACCGGAACCGGAGACGGCGAGCGAGACCAGCGGTGTGCGGACGATCTCGGTGTTCGAGCCGGAGCCCGCGCCGGCGCCGACGCCCTCACCGCGCCCCAAGCGGCCCCGGGCGCCGTTGCCCCAGCGCGAGCCTCAGCAGAACCTCGTCGCCCAGCTCCGTGACGACCCGGAGTCCGACGCCACCGATTACCACGAGTTCTCCGGTCGGACCCGCAACACGCTCTCGGCGTTCCACAAGGGAACCCGCCGCGGGCGCGACGCAGACGCACCGGAAGACCCCCGGGCCACCATTGACTGAGAGGGAAGTCGAACCTCATCGATGAACGAGAACGAGAACTCCAAGGTCGACCTGAACTGGCTGCTCGACGACATGGTCGACCGCGTCGTCGGGGCGCAGCACGCCGTGGTCCTCTCTGCCGACGGGCTGCTCATGGGCAAGTCCGCGAACCTGTCGAAGGACGACTCCGACCAGCTGTCGGCGATCGCGTCCAGCCTGCAGAGCCTCGCCAAGGGCGCCAGCAAGCACTTCCAGCGCGGGCCGGTGCTGCAGACCCTCATCGAGATGGCCGAGGGCTACCTGTTCGTCTGCGCGGCGGGCCAGGGCGCGTGCCTGGCGATCCTCGCCGAGGAGACGGTCGACGTCGAGATGATCGCCTACGAGATGAGCCGCCTCGTCAAGCGCGTCGGTGACTACATGACGTCGGCTCCCCGGGATGCCGCGAGGTTCGTTCCGGAGCACAACTGATGGCGGACGACCAGTGGTACGACGAAGCGGCCGGGCCGCTGATCCGGCCGTACGCCATCACTCGGGGCAGGATCCCGTCCGTCGACATCAAGCTCGACGTGGCGACGCAGGTGATGGCCATCCGGGGCAACCACGACCCGATCGGGTTGACCCCGGAGCACCTGACGATCCTCGAGTTGTGCCAGCGGCCGCTGTCCGTCGCTGAAATTGCCGTGTACGTCAAGGTCCCCCTCGCCGTGGTCAAGGTGTTGTGCAGCGATCTGATCGAACGGGGCGCCGTGATCGTCCGTTCGCCGTCGCAGCCTGCCAAGGCCCCCGATCGCGAACTACTCCAGGCGGTGCTCGATGGCCTCAACAAGCTCTGAAGAAGGGGGCGTCATCCCGACGCCCGTCAAGATCGTCATCGCGGGCGGCTTCGGCGCCGGCAAGACCACCATGGTCGCGTCGGTGAGCGAGATCGTCCCGCTGTCCACCGAGGAGGTGATGACGGAGGCCAGCACGGGCGTCGACGACCTTACCGGTGTGGAACGCAAGACCACGACCACGGTGGCGCTGGACTTCGGCCGCATCACCATCTCCCCGCAGACGGTGCTGTACCTGTTCGGCACGCCCGGGCAGGACCGGTTCTGGTTCATGTGGGACGAGCTCGCACTGGGCGCCATCGGCACCGTGGTGCTGGTCGACACGCGACGGCTGGACTCCAGCTTCGCGGCGATCGACTTCTTCGAGCGGCGCAAGATCCCGTTCATCGTGGCCGTCAACTGCTTCGAGGACTCGGACGAGTACGAAGAGGACGAGATCCGCAAGGCACTCGCCATCGCGCCCGGAGTGCCGGTGATGTTCTTCGACGCCCGTTCGCGGGAAGCGAGCAAGCTGGCGCTGATCCGGTTGGTGCGCTACGCGATGAGCCGCCTGCCCGCCGAGTCGGAGCTGGCTCGCGCCTGAGGTTCTCCGGCCCGGGACAAGGAAAGGCCACCCCGTTCTTCCGTGACGGGGTGGCCTTTTTTGGGCGCTACGCGGGTTCTGCGCTACGCGGGTTCTGCGCTGCGCGCGGCTGGAAGCGCCGGCTTCGCTTCGCTACGCCCGGATGAAAAGAAGCCCCCTCCCGAACCCGATCTTTCAGTGTTCGGTTGCCGAGACACCGCGTCAAGGCGGGAAAGCGTGC
>NZ_JBEXTX010000208.1:0-5685 GCF_040614175.1 Amycolatopsis sp. NPDC006131 | reverse complement strand
CAACGCCCACTGCTCATCCGAGAGCATCTGAAACCGCGACACGACCAGCAGCATCCCAGCCACCAACCGCGATCTTTGTCAGACACGCCCTAGCTAGACCGGAGCACCCAGCCACCGGGTCAGCGTGGTTTCCAGGCCGGCGGTATCACCTGCACCCGACGCCCACGCCACGAAACCGTCCCGGACGCACCAGCAAACCGGTCAGGCCGGCGTCCTCCGCGCTGCCCCGGACCAACTCCAGACGCGTTCATACGCCTTCGCCAGGACGGCGAGCTCGTCGTTCCCGGCGAAGTCGGCCAGCAAGCCTTTCCCCCGCGGGGGTGATCGGCAAGCCGGCTGCCATCGTCCAGCTGGAGCTTCGGCATCAGCGCGCCGACCAGCGGGTGGCCGTCCCCAGGTCGTAGCGCTGCCCGAGACCGGAGGCCCACTTGCGTAGAGCGTTGCGCCGTCCCGGGTGCCGAGGAAACCGGCGACCACGGACCGGAGCGCGCTGCTGTAGGCATCACCGCGCATCGCGGTCACCTGCGGAGCTTCCACCCCAGGCTGACCGCGTCGCCGAGCCCAAGGTTCAGGCTTTGGCCGCTGAAGGGCGCACGTGGGCGGCCTCCCGCGCAGCAGGATGCGGCCACGCCGGTAGGTGCTCGCCTGCCGCGCGTGGGGGTGAAGCGCGTGCCGCCGTCGGCGCCGTCGCTCACGCGCACGTCGAGGCCGCTGACCCACCGCAGGCTGGCGTCCATTTCGGACGCGGTGACCGCGGCTTCCCGGTCCGCCGCCGGTCCGTCCAGTTCAATGGTGCCGATCCAGCCCGGCCTCGACCCGTAGCCGTAGAGCCCGGCGGTCTTGTGCTGCCACCCCTGGCCCAGCAGCTCCGCCCCGTGCACGGTGCCGGTCGCCTGGCGGACCGTGATCGTCGGGTCCGTGCCGGGGAAGTCGAAGCACGCCTGGCGCCGGACCAGGCTGCGGCCGCCGTCGCAGCCGACGAGCCACGCCGCGCGCAGGCCGCCGCCCACGTGGAGATGAACGGTGACACCGACGCCGTCCACGGCGGATCCAGTACCTCGCGGACGCGAGCCAGGCCGGACACGACCGGCACGCCCTACGCCCACCAGAAGTGCACAACGACAACTGACCGGCTTCACCAAGCCCGAGGGCCGCGAGTGGTGTCCGCTCGCGGCCCTCGGCGCCTGACCGCCACGGCTCAGGCCGTGAGCAACTGTTCGATCCGTCGCGCGGTCGCCATCACCTCGGTGGCCGCGAGGCCGGTGTCGAGGCCGTCGATCGCGACCACGCCGACGCTGCGTTCCAGCGTGCCGGCCCGGATGCCCGCGGCGAGGCCGACCGCGCCGCGTTCCAGCTGGCCGCGCGTCAGGCTGTAGCCGTCCTGGCGGGCCTGCCGCACCGCGTCCGGCTCGCCGGGTTCTTCCGGCCGGGCGGCGAGAATCGCGAGGCCGGCCGCGCCCTGCGTGAGCGGGTGCCTGCTGCCGACCCGGTAGCCGACGGTCAGCACGGTGCCCTCGGGTTCGGCCACCATCGCCACCACGCACTCGGCGCCCTCCGCCGCGGACAGGAACGCCGTCGCGGACGTGCGGTTGGCCAGTTCCTTCAGCAGCGGCAGCGCGTCCTGGTTGAAGTGCGGCTCGAACTTCGCCGCCAGGGTCGCCAGACCGGACGCCAGCCGCACCCGCCCGTCCCCCGTGCGGGACACCAGCCGATGGCCTTCCAGCGTGGCGACGATGCGGTAGCAGATCGCCCGGTGCACGTCGAGTTCGCGCGCCAGGTCGGCGACCGAGATGCCCGACGGCGACTCCGCCACGACCTCCAACGCCCGCAGCCCGCGGTCGAGCGTCTGCAACGTGCTCATGCCGCCCCTCCGCTGTCGATCCCGGCCCGACTCTACCGGCGGACCTTGACGCCTCCCCGTGCCCCACTTACGCTACACCGCGGTTCGCTCACCGCAACAACATGTGCGTTATCAGTAAAACACGAGGTGAACAGCATGAGCACAGGGTCGTGCCCGGTCGATCACGCAGCGGCGGCGGCCGGCTGCCCGGTCTCGCCCCGGGCGAGCGCCTTCGACCCGTTCGGCCCCGAGTACCAGGCCGACCCGCCCGCCGCGGTGCGCTGGTCCCGCGACGAGGAGCCGGTGTTCTACAGCCCGCGCCTGGGCTACTGGGTCGTCACCCGCTACGACGACGTCAAGGCCGTCTTCCGCGACAACACCACGTTCTCGCCCTCGATCGCGCTGGAGAAGATCACGCCGGTCTCCGCCGAGGCCACCGCGACGCTGGCGAAGTACGGCTACGCGATGAACCGCACGCTGGTGAACGAGGACGAGCCGGAACACATGCCCCGCAGGCGGGTCCTGATGCACCCGTTCACCCCGGAGCAGCTCGTCCACCACGAGCCGATGGTCCGGCGGCTGACGCGCGAGTACGTCGACCGGTTCGTCGACGCCGGCAAGGCCGACCTCGTCGACGAGATGTTGTGGGAGGTCCCGCTCACCGTGGCGCTGCACTTCCTCGGCGTTCCCGAGGAGGACATGGCGACCCTGCGCGAGTACTCCATCGCGCACACCGTCAACACCTGGGGCAGGCCCTCACCCGAGGAGCAGGTCGCCGTCGCCGAGAACGTCGGCAGGTTCTGGCAGTACGCCGGAACCGTGCTGGACAAACTGCGCCAGGACCCGTCCGGGCACGGCTGGATCCCCTACAGCATCCGCGCGCAGCGGGAGCACCCGGACGTCATCACCGACTCCTACCTGCACTCGATCATGATGGCCGGCATCGTCGCCGCCCACGAGACCACGGCCAACGCCGCCGCCAACGCCATCAAGCTGCTGCTGGAAAACCGCTCGGTGTGGGAGGAGATCTGCGCCGACCCGGGCCTGATCCCCCACGCCGTGGAGGAATGCCTGCGGCACTCGGGTTCGGTCGCGGCGTGGCGCAGGCTGGTCACCCGGGACACCACGATCGGCGGAGTCCCGATCCCGCGCGGCGCCAAGCTGCTCATCGTCAACTCCTCGGCCAACCGCGACGAACGGCACTTCGACCACCCCGACGAGGTCGACCTCCGCCGCGACAACGCCACCGACCACCTGACCTTCGGCTACGGCAGCCACCAGTGCCTCGGCAAGAACCTGGCCCGCATGGAACTGCAGATCTTCCTCGAGGAACTCACCCGCAGGCTGCCGCACCTGGAACTCGTGCCGGACCAGGAGTTCACCTACGTCCCCAACACCTCCTTCCGCGGCCCGGAACACCTGTGGGTGCAGTGGGATCCCGCCGCCAACCCGGAACGGGCCGACCCGTCCATCACCGAGCTTCGCCGCCCGGTTCGGATCGGGGAACCGTCCAAGCGCGCCGTGGCCCGGACGGTGCGCGTCGTGTCGGTCGAGCGCGCGGCCGAGGACGTCCTCGAGGTGACCCTGGCCGCCACCGACGGCAAGCCCCTGCCGAGGTGGTCACCGGGCGCGCACGTCGACCTGCAGCTCGGCGAGCTGTCCCGGCAGTACTCGCTGTGCGGCGACCCCGCGGACGCCGGCACCTACCGCATCGCCGTGCTCAAGGACCCGGACAGCCGCGGCGGTTCCCGCTACGTGCACGAAAACCTGCGCCCCGGCGCCACGCTGTCGCTGCGCGGCCCGCGCAACCACTTCCGCCTCGACCCCGCCGCGCGCCACTACGTGTTCGTCGCGGGCGGCATCGGGATCACCCCGATCATCGCCATGGCCGATCACGTCAAGGCCGCCGGCGGCAGCTACGAACTGCACTACTGCGGCCGCGACACCACCGCGATGGCCCTGCTCGACCGGTGCCGGCGCGACCACGGCGACCGTCTGCACGTCCACACCAGCACGGACGGAACGCGCCTCGACGTCGTCGCGTTGCTCGCGAATCCGGCGGAAGGCACGCAGATCTACGCCTGCGGGCCGGAACGTCTGCTCGACGCGCTGGCCGAGGCGAGCGCGCACTGGCCGGACGACGCGCTGCACGTCGAGCACTTCACCACCACGCAGCGGGTGCTCGACCCCGCCGTGGAGCACGCCTTCGACGTCGACCTCGCCGACTCCGGGCTCACGGTGCGCGTCGCCGCGGACGAGACCGTGCTCGCCGCACTGCGCGCCGCCGGCGTCGACGTGCCCAGCGACTGCGAAGAAGGCCTGTGCGGCACGTGCGAAGTGCCCGTCCTCGACGGCGAGGTCGACCACCGCGACGTGGTCCTCACCAAGGCCGAACGGGCCGCCGGCACCAGGATGATGACCTGCTGCTCGCGGGCCTGCGGCGACCGCATCACCCTCCGGCTCTGACCCTCCCCTGTGGACATTCGAAAGGAACTGACAATGACGTCAACGGTGCGGCAGGCGCGGCCCGCCACCAGCTTCCGGCGCGTGCTCGCGGGCGGGATGGCCGGCGCGGTGCTGGAGTGGTACGACTTCGCGATCTACGGCGTGCTCGCCGCGACCGTGCTCGGCCCGCTGTTCTTCCCCGGCGGCAACGGGATCGTGCAGCTGCTCCTCGCGCTCGCCACCCAGGGGCTCGGGTTCGTCGCGCGCCCCCTCGGCGGCATCGTGTTCGGGCACCTCGGCGACAAGTTCGGCCGCAAACCCATGCTGGTGACCACGTTCCTGCTGCTCGGCACCTCGACCGCGGCGATCGGGCTGCTGCCCACCTACCACCAGATCGGCATCTGGGCGACGCTGCTGCTGGTCGTGCTGCGCATGACGCAGGGTTTCGCACTGGGCGGCGAGTTCGGGGCCGCGGTGCTCATGGTCAGCGAGTACGGCGAGCCGAAGCGCCGCGGGTTCTGGGCCTCGTGGCCGCAGGCCGGCGCGCCGCTGGGCACCGTGCTGGCGACCGTCGTGGTCACCGTCCTCGGCGGCCTGTTCCCCGGTGACGCCTTCGACGCGTGGGGCTGGCGCGTGGCGTTCCTGGTCGCGGTGCCGCTGCTGGTGATCGGGTTCTGGATCCGGCGCAGCGTCGAGGAATCGCCGGTGTTCCAGGCCGCCCGCGCCGGTGCCGAGCGCAAGGCCGCGCACAGGTCGAGCGTGCTCGAAGCGCTGGCCCGGCCCCGCGCGGTCCTGCACGGTCTCGGGATGCGGCTCGGCGAGAACATCGCGTTCTACATCTACACCGTCTTCGTCATCGCCTACGCCACGACGTCGTTCGGGTACCAGCGCGGCGATGTGGTGCTGGCGGTGACGTTCGCGTCGGTGTGCCAGTTCGCGGGCATGATCGGCGGCGGCGCGTGGTCCGACCGGGTCGGCCGCAAGATCGCGATGCTCGTGCCCGCCGTCGCGCTGGTGGTCTGGGCGCCGGTGTTCTTCTGGATGGTCCAGACCGCCAGCGTGCCGATGCTGTGGCTCGGTGTCTGCGCCGGCGCGCTGTTCCACGGCATGCTCGCCGGGCCGGAGGCCGCGTGGATCACCGAGCTGTTCCCCACCCGCTACCGCTACGCCGGCTCGTCCCTGGTGTTCCAGGGCTCGTCGATCATCGCCGGGGCGCCGGCGCCGCTGATCGCGGTGTGGCTGATCGACAGCGTTGGCGTCGGCGCGGTGATCGGCTACCTCGTGCTCACCATGGCGATCACCGTGCTCGCGGTGGCGACCAGCCGCGAAACGAGGCAGCTGCCGGACCTGCGCGTGGAACTGTCCGAAATGGTCACCGGGGAACAGGTCGCCGCACTGGC